>DATJYI010000150.1:0-7208 GCA_035499635.1 Nitrospiria bacterium
TCCATCGACCATGGTCGTCCGGACCTGGCCGTGCAACGTCCAGCCGGCGAAGGGACTGTTCCGGCTCTTTGACTGAAACATCCTCGGTTCCACCGTCCAGGACTGGTCGAGCGCCAGCAGGACGAGGTCGGCCGGCGAGCCGACCGCCAGCGTGCCCAGACCGTTCGCCGGACTCATCGATGGACCAGAGCGGATGATCGACGCCGGATTGACGGTCAGCAGCTCAATCAACCGGACCAGCGGCAGTCGCGACTGCCTGACCAGCTCGTAGCCGATGCCGAAGGCCGTTTCCAATCCGATGACCCCGAACGGCGAGCAGGCGAACTCCCGCTCTTTCTCATCCGAGGCATGCGGAGCGTGGTCGGTGGCGATTGCATCGATCGTACCGTCGGCCAGCCCCTCGATCAGCGCCTCCTGATCCTTCCGGCCGCCTAAAGGCGGATTCATTTTCGCCTCGGTCCGGTAGCCGATCACCGCTTCATCGGTCAGCGCCAGATAATGGGGGCAGGTCTCGGCCGTCACCGGCAGGCCGCGCTGCTTGGCATCGCGGATCATCCGGACCGAATTGGCCGAACTGACGTGCGCCACGTGAAACCGGCAGCCGGTCAATTCCACCAGCGCCAGATCGCGGGCGACCATCGCCTCCTCGGCCGCGGACGGGATGCCCTGCAGCCCCAACTGAAGCGAGACGATCCCCTCCCGCATCGACCCGCCGGCTGAGAGCGTCAGATCCTCGCAATGATCGATGATCAGACCGTCCAGGCCGCGGGCGTAGTCCATCGCCCGGCGCATCGTCTGGCCGTTCATGACCGGCCGGCCGTCGTCGGAAAACGCGACGCAACCCGCCTCCTTGAGTTCCCCCATCTCGGCCAGCTCTTCTCCTTTCGAGCCCTTGGTGATCGCTCCGACCGGCAAGACGCGGACGCCGCCCAGCCGCTGCGACTGCTTGACGATCAGTTCGGTCACGGAGCGGTTGTCATTGACCGGATGGGTGTTGGGCATGCAGCAGATCGTCGTAAAGCCTCCGGCAGCCGCGGCCTTCGTCCCCGACTCGATCGTTTCCTTGTATTCGAATCCCGGCTCGCGGAGGTGGGTGTGCAGGTCGATAAAACCCGGCGCAATCACCAGGCCAGTGGCATCGAGCCGTTCGACCTTCAGCCCACGTTCCCAGTCGGCGGCCTTGCCCACGCGCGCAATCTTGCCGTCGGTGATCAGCAGATCGGTCGGAGCGTCGATCCCCTGCTTGGGGTCGATCAATCGACCGCCGGTAATGAGCCAGTTGTTATTCCGCTCGCTCATATTCGCTCGCTCAAGCGGGGGGAGTCCTGCCTGCCGGTCGGCGGGGATGCCTCACACTCCTCCCCGCGTCCCCCATCGCCGGTTGTTCCGCTTGTGCGCTGCACTCGCTCAAGTCAGGGGGAGTGATGCTCACACTCCCCCTGACAACCCCCATCGCCGTACGTTTTATTGTCATGTACTCGCTCCGCCTGACAGCAGATACAACACCGCCATCCGGATGGCGACGCCGTTGGTCACCTGCTCCAGGATGACCGAGGACAATCCGTCTGCCACATCCGGCGAAATTTCAACACCCCGGTTGATCGGCCCCGGATGCATGATCAACACGTCAGGATTCGCCCTCGCCACCCGATCGCCGTTCAGACCATAGAGCCGGGCATATTCCTTGACGCTTGGGAAAAAGCTGCCGCTCTGCCGTTCCGTCTGAAGCCGAAGCATCATGATCACGTCGGCGCCGCCGACCGCCTTGTCGAAGTCGGTGAAGAGCTCCACCTGCCCCGGAGCGGCATCGATCCACTTGCCCATCAGCGGCGGCAGCATCGTGCCCGGACCGGCCAGTCGAACATTGGCCCCCATTGCCACCAGCCCGTACAGGTTCGACCGAGCCACCCGGCTGTGGAGCACGTCGCCGGCGATCACCACGGTCAATCCGTCAATCCGGCCCTTCTTCTCCTTGATCGTGTAGAGATCGAGCAAGGCCTGGGTGGGATGCTCATGCGCGCCGTCGCCGGCGTTGATCACGCTGCAGGACAAGCTCCGGGCCAGCAACGCCGGCGCGCCCGCCATCGCGTGGCGGACGACCAGAATGTCGGTCTTCATCGCCTCGATGTTCCGGGCGGTGTCGAGCAGGCTTTCGCCCTTGGTGGCGCTGCTCGAGTCGGGCGCGATGTTGACCACGTCCGCGCTCAGCCGTTTGGCCGCCAGTTCGAACGAAGTGCGGGTGCGCGTGCTCGGCTCGTAGAAAAGGTTGACGACCGTCTTGCCCCGGAGGGCCGGCACCTTTTTGATCTCCCGTCCGGAAACCTCCTTGAATGACTCGGCCGTCGTCAGGATTTCCGTGATCCGTTCAACCGGGAGTTCCTGCATCGACAGGAGATGCTTTTGTTTGGAGGTCATGGCCCAGCCCCCTTGGCCGTGACGGCCTGGTTGAGCAGGAGGACGCGATCCTCCTCCCCATCCTCTTCAAGAGACACATGAATGCTTTCATCCTGGCCGGTGGGGACGTTTTTGCCGACATAGTCGGCCCGGATCGGCAACTCACGATGACCCCGGTCGATAAGCACGGCGAGCTGGATCGTCAGCGGCCGGCCCAGATCAATCAGTCCGTCCATGGCCGACCGGATCGTCCGGCCGGTGTAGAGGACGTCGTCGACCAGAATGACATGGCGTTCATCCAATTCGAAGTTGATCTCGGTTTTGCGAAGCATCGGCTGGGCTTTCTTGATGTTCAAATCATCCCTGTAGAGCGTAATGTCGAGTGACCCGACCGGCACGTCGGCCCCTTCAATCTCGCCAATCTTCTTCGCCAGCCGTTTGGCAAGATGCACGCCGCCCCTCTGGATTCCCACGAGGGCAAGCTGCTTCACGCCATGGTTTCGCTCTAGAATTTCATGAGCAATCCGGCTGACCGCCCGTTGGATCCCGTCCCGGTCGAGGATGGTCTTGCCGGTGTCGGATTTAGAAGTCATGTGATAGCGCCAGCTCTGGATTGATGTCGGGGGGAATGAAGCGGTGTATCTGACTGCCTGCCGTCAGGCAGGAGGTGGTCAGACACAAAAAAACCTCCTCCCGGGACATAGGAGAAGGTCTCTGTCGGTGAACCTGCACGTTCGCTCCCCTTTCCAGCCTCACAGGGCTGGGTTTAAAGGTCAGGGGAAATATAACTGGAGGCGGTGGGTGTTGTCAAGCATAGCTCTCAATCGGTTATAGACCTCGCAGATCGGTTTAACCTGATTGCTCGACCGATCCGAAATATGTGCCAGCAGATTTAACAGGTTGTCCACAGCCACTTCACCGTCGATCAACAAGATGTAGTGTGACGTGGGAAATCTTCCTCCCAGATCTGGTACTTTTTTCTTGACATCATCCACTTTGCGGCGTAGAAAAGGTATCGTGGACGTACAAGCTTGAAGGTGAGCGGCTGGGGTTCACGCCGCTTGTCCAATCAGCTGGAGGTTGCCACCTCGTAGACTAAGACGAGAAGCAACAGCGATCATCTTCAAGCCCGGGAGGTATCCCGGGTTTTTTGTATCAGAAAATGTACGGGGTGCCTGAGCGCTAGTTTGGCGACCGGCAGCTCAGGCACCCCGCGACGGCCCGCTCATTGGGAGCGTTCCGTTTTGGTTGGCAAACATAGCTGAGTCTGGGCGTGAAGTCAAGCACAAGTCCCAGACAAGGATCGCCAAGAGGAGAATACCATGAAGCGTTTTATCGTCAGTTACGATCTACTTCGGCCAGGCCAAAATTACCATCAGTTGTTCAATGCACTGGAAGTGCTGGGTGCAAAACGGGCGCTCCTGTCGCTCTGGGTGCTTCGTGGAGACTACAAAGCATCGTCAATTCGCGATCACCTGATGCGATATATCGATCAAAACGATCGAGTCATCGTCACTGAAATGGGCGACTGGGCGACCTACAATTCGATGGTGGATATTAACACCGTCTAATGATTTAGGCTGGTGAGTAGAAACACACCTCTGTGCAGCTCGAGGGGTAGCTGTACAGTAATTCAACCAACCCCATAGAGGGCTGTTATGGCCACGAGTGAACGCGAATCTCGCTTGGCCGGCCGGGATGCCCGCGATGGGCGGTTTATTACCGTTGAAAAAGCGCGGAATAATCCTGACACCTCAGTCGTAGAACGGCTGCCATTGCCGGGACACGGCGTTAAGTTATTAACGGCATCCACAGGCGTGTGGGGATACAATTTGTCCCCACTCGTTTGGTTTGAAAGCCCGCAGCATATGAGAAGAGTATGGATTAACAACTGACAATCTTGCCCAACTGAAAAATCTGATCTATCATTATAAGTATGAAGGTTATTGTCGCCGGAGTCCTGTTACTTGCATTGCTAAAGGGTGACGTTACCGCTGCGCCGTCACTGCCCAAATATCCAGTGCTCTTTGCCCCCCTGCCCATTAAACAGCTCAACTTACTCCGAACGCAGTTCGCCAAAGAAAATCCGACGGTCTGCGCCGAAGTGAATCGATATGGCTTGCTGTCTGCCACACCCTCGTGTCCTGCGAACGCGGTGCACTCAGACATCGAGGATGAAGACGCTGCCCTCGACCGTGTAAGCGACTGGCTGACCGCCCATTCCCGCTTCACCGGCTACACCGGGCGGATGCTCGTGGAGCTGGCGAAGCTGACGGAAATCAAAGGGTGCGACACCTGCACGCCGCCGGTGCCGGAAGGCGATCTCATCGAGCTGCGTCTCTACTTCCCCCGACAGATTATGTACGATCTGCCGGTTGAGGGGGATGTCAACCCTATGGTCGTATATGTGAATGCCAAAGGAATCTTTCGCGTTGATGGGTTCTGGCTACCGGATGCCCCCTTGCCGCTTCGGAACACCATCCCTAGCACCGAGGCGCGCGGCAAACTGATGGGAATGAAATTGCCCTCCGGAGGCGGTAACGCGGGCGCGACGCAGATGATCACCGGGAAGGACCTGACACACCTCGCCCGCCGGGTGGTCTTTGCCAGGGAGACCGGGCACGGACTGGAAGTCCGGGTGGCATGGAAAATCCCGGTTGGCCTCACGGTGGCCTGGATGGCCTACGTTGATGCGGTCACTGGAGAAGTCCTGCGTCTCATCCCCACGCCGAAGGCGGACCAGTCCGACAAAATGGGGTGACGACTGCGCATTGACAACTGTGGCGCAGTTTCCTAACATCTGCCGGTGCGGACCGTCATCGCGGCGTTCAACAAATTCTTCAGGATCAACGGCCTCTTTCTCGCCTCCGGATTGGCGTTCGACATCATCCTCTGCTGCATTCCTTTCTTCTTTGTGATCATTGCCGTCATGGGTTACATCCTCTCCAGCTCAGCGAGCGCTGTGGAGGGGGTGCAGGCGGTGCTGCAACGTTTTTTGCCGCAGTCGTATGAACTCTTTGCTCAGAGTCTGCCGGGAATCGTAGCCCGGCGGCAGCTGTACAGCGTGGTGGGGCTCGCCTTTTTCGCCTTTTCCTCCAGTGTGGCCTTCGGCTCTGTCCGGTCGGTGCTTGACACGGTCTTCGACGTCAGACGGCCGCTGAATTTCTTTATCGGCAAAGGGGTCGATCTGTTGCTGATGCTGGCGTTATCGGGCTTCTTTCTCCTGGTGGTGGCAATGGAATCCACACTGGCGGTGCTGAGGGGGATGAGCCGGCAGTCTCCTGTTGTGGGCGACTGGCTTGCGCCGGGTTGGGAGATGCTGAGCCACCTCTTCGGCTTCGGCCTGACCTGGATGCTTTTTTATCTGATCTTTCGATTCTGCCCGAGCCAGCGGTTGGGTCGAAGGCCGATTATGACCGGCTCACTGATCAGTGCGGTTCTGCTCGAATTGTCCAAGTGGTTCTTCGTCTGGTACGTCGCGCGTGTCAAACTCTATGCGATTCTTTCCGGCGCACTGGGCGGGATCTTTTTCTTTCTCCTCTGGGCCTATTACGCCTCGTTGGCCTTTATCATTTCGGCCACCATCGCGGCGGCGGTCAAGAAAAAGTAAAGTGCCAGGCGCATGTTGTGAACTGATCCAGCATTGAACCAATCACCATTCAACTCCTGCCTGATCACAAATAATTATTTCACACACTGAAAACGCCAGCTGATTTTCCCCACTTTATCGGTCTGAAATCCCGCCACCATATAAGGCGTGGTATGAAGCAGGGCAAAGGCTCCGGTTCGCGAAAGGATGATCGCCCCCGCGTGGCCCCCTGCATATCCACCAACCCGGCGCCGCATCCGGCGCAGGGCCAGCCGGCCCGCCTGAAGCGGCGAAGCGCCCTGTTCCATCAACACACAGATCTCCTTGGCCAGTCCCGCTCGGACGATCGCTTCTCCTTCCCCGGTCATCGAGACGGCGCCCGACCGGTCGTCGGCATAGGTACCGGCGCCGATCAGCGGCGAATCCCCAACACGGCCCGGCAGCATGATGCCGATTCCCCCGGTTGACGTCGCAGCGGCGACGTGACCGAAGCAATCGAACGCAATGGCGCCGACGGTGCCCAGTCTGGATGGTGATTGGATGGAGCGTGTTCGCGTGACCGGTGGAAACCGGTATGCCTCAATCTTGAATCGACGCGCCAGCTTGCGAGCTTGCACTCCGATGATCAACACGTGCGGCGTCTGCTCCATCACCGTCCGCGCGACCCGGACCGGCGTCAGAATGCCTTCCAGACCGGCGACGGCGCCGGCCGAGAGGAGGCGGCCGTCCATGATTGAGGCGTCCAATCGGGCGATGCCGTCTTGTTGCCTCTTCGCCCCTTTTCCGGCATTGAACTGCCCGCTTCGCTCCAGGAGGACCACCGCCGCTTCCACCGCATCGAGCGCTGGTGCCCCGCGTTGGAGCAGCGCGTAACCCGCCCGCACCGCCAGTCTGATGATGCGTACCTGACGCGCAGTCGGTCGCTTGACGCCGCATCCGCCATGCACGAGGATCACGGGTTGTTTGACTGTTCGGCGGGCCATCGGTCCGGTGAGTATAACAGATGGACAAACAGAGGGTCTCCTCATTATGCTGTCTGTCGATGGCTGCGCCGGAACTGGATCTGGTCCTTGCTTATCACGAGGCGACCAAGCATCACCTCAACCGTTATGCCCGCGGGCCCGGCGGCCTCGATTGGGCGAATCAGCCCGATCCTTTCCGGCGGTATGACGGGGCGCCGTTGATTCCGCTTAATCACGTGCCGGCGGGAGAACGGCCTCTCTAT
>DATJYI010000151.1:0-8520 GCA_035499635.1 Nitrospiria bacterium
AAAGTAGCGCGACTCTTCAAGCATTTCGGTCTCCACCTTGACGGTCGGCCGGTAGATCATGCTGAAGACCTGGCGGATCGGCTGAGCGAAGCCGGTGGCCGTATACTCCATCCGCGGCTTGAGAGTGATGCCGCAGCCCCACGTCTTGTAGATCCGCCGCCGGAGTCGTCCGCCCACCAGCGCCGCGCCGAGCAGGGCCGAGGGCGCGAGCACGAGCAGGAGGATGGCGAGCATGGGCGTCGAGATGCTGGCGAAGCCCGTCCCCATGCCCGGCGTGAGCGCAAAGCCCCCTTCGGTGAGGAGTCTCCCTGAAATTGGAACGTCCGTAAAGCCGGCCGTGACGCGATCCAGCAGCGGCACAACGGCCATCGGGGCTACGCCGAACGCGAGGCAGGCGGCGGCCATCAGCCCCATTCCGGCCAGCATCGGCCACGAAGCCTCCTTCGCATCTTTGGCGTGCTGGCTGCGGCCCATCGCCAGAAAGGTGATGCCGAATGCCTTGGCAAAGCAGGCGACGGCCAGCGCGCCGGTGAGCGCCAGCATCGCGGCGCCGATCGGCACCATGATCTTCATCAGCAACTCCGGGATCTGAAAGCTGAGGAAGAGGCTTTGAAACGTCAGCCACTCGCTTACGAAGCCGTTCGTCGGCGGGAGACCGGAGATCGAGACCGCGCCGATGAGGAAGAAGAGCGCCGTCCAGGGCATCTTCCGGATCAGGCCGCCATACTCCTCCATGTTGCGCGTATGCGTGGTCGACAGCACCGCGCCCGCGCCCATGAAGAGCAATGATTTGAAGACGGCGTGGTTGAGCGTGTGATAGAGGCCGGCCAGGAGGCCGAGCGAGGCCAGGTGCGACAGGCCGTAGGTCTCGAAGATCATCCCCGCCCCGACGCCAAGCAGAATGATTCCGATGTTCTCCACGCTGTGATAGGCGAGGAGACTTTTCAAATCATGCTCCATGAGGGCGTACATGACGCCCAGCAGCGCCGACACCGCGCCCACCGCCAGGACGGTAAAGCCCCACCACCACGGAAAGTCGCCGCCGAGGAAATCGAAATAGACACGGATCAATCCATAAATGGCGGTCTTGATCATCACGCCCGACATCAGCGCCGAGATGTGGGAGGGCGCGGCGGGGTGGGCATAGGGCAGCCAGACGTGCAGCGGAATGATGCCGGCCTTGGTCCCGAAGCCGATCAGCGCCGTCAGAAAGACGATGGTCCTGAACCCTTCGGGGAGCGAGGCGACCGAGTGCCTGAAGCTTTCGAAGGTAAAATCGCCCGTCTGCTGGAAGAAGACCAGGTAGGTGACGAGGATGAACGCCGTCCCCACATGGGTCATCACCAGATAGAAGAAGCCCGCATAGCGCACATCGGCCTTTTCATGTTCGGTGACCACCAGCAGATAGGAAACAATTGACATAAGTTCCCACAGAAACAGGAAGAGGAAGCCGTCGTCCGCCATGACGACGAGGGTCATCGAGAGCAGAAAAGCGTTGTAGAGCCCGCCCAGCAGGCCGATGGAGCGGCGCGACTCGAGCTCACGCACGTAGCCGATGGCGTAGATCGACACAGCCACGCCGGTCAGGGAGATCAGCAGGACGAAGAACGCGGAGAGCGGATCGAGCCGGAATTGAATCGTGAGCAGGGGGAGGGTGGAGGGGAGCGAGTAGACCGGCGGGGAGTTGCTGGATAAGGCGGCGAGTCCCAGCGCCACGCCGGCCGCGGAGGCCGCCGCGGCGGCGCCGTGCGCCAGAAGATTCTGCAGGTGTGAATTCCTGCGGAGAAGCGGGGGGAGGACCATCCCCAGCGCATAAAGCGTGAGGGTCGTGAAAAAAGCCGCCTGAACGAGCAGCGGCAGATCGAACGCCAACTCTTCTGTCCTTCTCCCGGCCATGCCAGGGCACGGGCCAGGCCCCAAAAAACGGCCCGGGTCGGGGCCGCCTGCGCCGCTGCACCCGCATACGACGCACCGTAAGCATAGCAGCACAATGCATCATGGTGCAACTGAAACAGTGTTGCATCTGGAGATGGCATCCTGTAGCATCTGCCTGTGGCATCGGGAATGCCAATGAAGGGAATGACATGAAACAGCATAAGGACCTGCTCGCGGTGCTTCGCCACAACCGGCAGCGGGTGACACCGGCCCGCCGGCTGCTGCTGCAGTTTTTCATCGATAATCATACGAAGTCGCTCTCGCTGCCGGAGATCCAGACGCATTTACAGGATAGGCTGCCTGGGATCAACCGGTCGAGCATCTACCGCAATCTGGAGATGCTCAAGTCACTGGCGATAATTCAAGAGCTGCGGGTGGGCGGGGGTTCACCCCAAGGGCTTGCCCCGAAGCTTCGCTCCGAGGGGCTCACCCCGAGGGGAGGGAAGCGGTTTCAGTTCGTCTTCGAGCGGCCGGTCCACCACTTCATCATTTGTAAAGCGTGCGGGAAGGTGAGCAAGGGAACCCGCCGCTTCTTCGAGCAGGTGGAGAAGGCGCTGCGCGATGTGCACGGGTTTGAAAAAGCCAACTTGTCGGTGACGTTCTACGGCTTCTGTCCGGCGTGCAAAAAGGGCAAGTCGGATTAGAGGGGCAATGGCGGATCAGTGAAGAAAGGGCGGATGAAGGGAGAGAAGCGAAGTGGAAAGGCGAAGAGCGATCGTGAGGAGCAGAGATTAGTGAGTGGTCGTTGATTTGACAACGCCGATCAACCGGTTCCCTTCATCCAGGCCGTCGACCGTGGCGCCGAGGGCGAGCATCTCTTCAAGATAGCGCACGGCCTCCTTGGTAATCACCTCGCCGGGGGTGAGGACGGGGATGCCGGGCGGGTAGACGGTGACCGTCTCCGCGCTGACGCGGTCGATGCCGCTGTGCAAATCGACCTGCTCGTGCTCGCCGAGGAACGCTTCCTGCGGGCTGACCCGCCATTCGTTGGAGAGCGTCGGCAGCGAGATCGGCTGGAACCGGCCGCTCTGTCCCTTGCGCGCCTGCTCGGCGGCAATCTCCTTGAGCGCGTCGACCAGCCGGTTTAAATCATCCTTCCGGTCGCCGATGCTGACGATTACGAGCACGTGGAACGGATCGGCCATCTCGACCTGGATGCCGAAGCGGGTGTTGAGCAGGTGAGAAACCTGATAGCCGGTCAGCCCCAGGCCGCTCACGCCGATCGTCAGCTTGGTCACGTCCAGATCGCCCATCCGGGCAAAGAGCGAGCCGGTGATGTCGTCGCGGGTGAAGCAGGTGACGCCGGCGATCCTGTTGATCCGGGCGCGGGCGTCTTCAGCCAGCGTGATCGCCTTGTCGAGGAGCTTCCGTCCTTCGGTCGCCATTTGCATCCGGGCCAGGTCGAGTGAGGCCATCAAAATATAGGAGGGACTGGTCGTCTGGACCATCCGCAGAACGCGCGCGAGCATCGTCAGGTCAATCCGGCCCGAGCGGGCATGCAGGATCGACGCCTGGGTCATCCCGCCGACGATCTTGTGCACGCTCTGCACGCACAAATCGGCGCCCGCCTGCACGCCGGAGATCGGCAGGGACGGATGGAACGGGAGGTGCGGGCCGTGGGCTTCGTCGATCAGGACGGTCAGCCCTTTCTCGTGGGCGTAGGCGATGATCGGGACGAGGTCGGCGCAGATGCCGTAGTAGTTCGGACTGGTGAGCACGATCCGCTTGGCTTCGGGATGGGCGTCGATCGCCTTTTTGACGCCGTCGAAGGTGACGTTGAGCATGAGGTTCAAATTCGGGTCGAAGACGGGATCGAAGAAGGCCGGCCGGGCGCCGGAGAGGATCAGGCCGGCGATGATCGACTTGTGGGCGTTGCGGGCGACAAGCACCTGGTCGCCGGGTCGGCAGGTGGAGAGGATCATGGCGTGGTTGCCGCCGGTGGTGCCGTTGACCAGAAAGAACGACCGGTCGGCGCCGTAGGCCTTGGCCGCGAGCGCCTGCGCTTCTTTGATGACGCCCTTCGGCTTGTGAAGCGAGTCGACTTCGTCGAGCGTCGTCAGATCGATCGAGAAAATTTTGGGGCCGACGAATTTGCGAAAACGGGTGCTGATCCCCTTGCCGCTCTTGTGGCCGGGGGTGTGAAACGAGACCTTCTTGCTTTCCGCCAGCGCCACCATCGCGTCGAACAGCGGCGTGCGGAGCTGCTCGTCGAGGTCCAGCTTCGGCAGGGGGTGGGGAACGGTGGGAGGAGTGGCGGAGGGGGCAGGGCCGCTTGCGTCGCCCATGGGCGTCTTAATGATAGGTAAAGAGGGGCTGATTGTCTTCGATGATGCGGTCGAACTTTTCGAGGCTGTTCCGGACGATCTTCGGGAAGAGGAACTGCCCCTGGTGGATCTCGCCGCTGTAATATTTCGTCCCGCCCTTGATCCGCTCCTTGATCCGCTTCTCGATCTCCTCGGGCGTGATGGCGCGGGTGTCGATCTTGGTGGAAGCGACGGTGAAGCCCCACGGCAGGCCGAACGAGGGAATGGTCGCCTGGTAGCCGCCGACGTAGGGGAAGACCGATTTGAGCGTTTGGTAGACGGCGGCGAAGCAGGTGAGCGACGTGTGGGCGGCGCTGCCCGCCTGCAGGGCGATCAGGCCGTTCTTGCCCAGCCGTTTCTGGACGATCGTATAGAACTCCTTGGTATAGAGGAGATAGGCCGGACCTTCCTCGACCGGTTCCGAGATGTCGATGATGATGACGTCCCAGTTGTCTTTCGTCTCCTCCAGATATTTCCTGGCGTCCATGTAGCGGAGCTCCACGCGGGGATCGTCGAACGCGCCCTGGCTCCACTCCGGCAGGTAGATCTTGGACTGCTCCACGACCTCCTCGTCGATGTCGACCATCAGGACCTTCTCGACGCTCTTGTGGCGGAGGATCTCCCTGACGGTGGCCCCTTCGCCGCCGCCCACCACGAAGACGCGCTTCGGTTCCGGGTGGCTGAGCATGGCGGGATGGACGAGCGCTTCGTGGTAGATGAACTCGTCGGCCTGGCTGGATTGCATCTTGCCGTCAAGCACCAGGCAGCGGCCGTAGCTTTTGGTCTCGAGGATTTCCATCCGCTGGTACTTCGTCTGCTTGGCAAAGAGAATCGTCTCGATGCCATGCATGTGCCCCTCATCGGGGCTCAGGAAATCAAGAAACCATTTGTAGCTCTTTGGCTCGGTCATCTTCCGGTGTGAAGTTCTTGATGGGTTTGTGAGGCAGACGGCCTTCGCGGGACAGCATGCCGCGCTTGACTTCCATGACCGACGGATTCTTCGATTGGAATTTGTCGACCAGGTAGTTCGCGGCGATCTCGGGTTTCAGCACGTCGCCGCAGGTGAAGATGTCAACGGCGGCGTATCCGTATTCCGGCCACGTGTGTATCGTGAGATGGGACTCGGCGATCACCACCACACCGCTGATGCCGAAGGGGCTGAACTTGTGAAACCGTGATTCAATCACTGTGGCGCTGGCCACTTTCGCCGCCGACACCATCAGGCCCTCTACCTTTCTCAGATCGTTGAGCAATTTGGAGTTGCACTCTCGCAACTCCACGAGCAGATGCGTTCCTAACGCATGCACTCTATGTGCCCCCTTTCACTATGACGGATCCGAAGATCCTGTTATCTGCGTGTTGATCGAAGCCACCTCCTTACCTTGCATCAGGCCGTTGTTGATGATGAGTCAGTATTCACTGCCATAAATTTGCTGTAAATATATCGTAACTGGAGTGAATGTCAAGAAAAAAATGCATCCGCGGCCCCATTGGACCGAAAAAATTTCCGATCGCTGCGCGGTGGGAGTCAGTCATCTGTTTTCCTCATTGCCGTCGGAACGAAGTGCAGCGTAGAGCCGACCCGATTCGAGCGGCCGGCGCGACGCGCGGCTTGAGAAGTTTTGCAAATTCGTGATAATGTGCCGACTCTCGCATGAGACGCCCGCAGGACGGGGGGAAGCGGCGGCGAAGCGGTCGGGAGCGAGGAGGCGCGATCGGTGCTCGGCGACATCAAACTTCGTGATCCGGCTCATTTCCACAAGATCGTGGATTTTTATGCTGAGGTCTCCACTAAATATGACGGGCTGACCGAGCCCTACTTCCTCAACGTCCGGCGGCTCTACCAGCGCTGTCTGAATGAGATTTTTCTCGAGCACCGCTTCGGCGGCCCCTTCGACACGATGCTGGACGTCGGCTGCGGGACCGGGGCGCAGGTCGTCTTTGCCGCGCCGTATTGCCGACGGGTGATCGGCGTGGACGTCTCGAAGGAGTCAATCGAAGAGGCGCGGAAGAAGGTCGACCGGCTGGGGCTGGCCAACGTCGAGTTCCGCTGCGCCGACCTCTCCGAGGCGAAGGTCGAAGACGGCTCGGTGGACTGCATCGTCTCCTATGGTGACGTCTTGAGCCACATCCCCTGGTACGAACGGACGCTGGAGGAGATGGCGCACGCATGCCGGCGCGGCGCGCTGGTCTCGTTCGAATGCGACAATAAATGGTATCCCGGCCTGCTGTTTCGTTCCGAGGAGCGGACCGACGCTCTGCGCAATTTCTCCGAAGGACACGCCCGGGTCTGGGAGGTGGATGGCCGGAGGCTGGAATTCAACACCTTCACCCATCGGGAGATGACGGCGCTCCTGCGCAAGCACGGCTTCCGGCTGCTTCGGACATACGGGTTCGATTTTTTCACATATCTCATTCCTGAACAGTTTCACTTCGAGACCGGACCGGGCTGGCGGCGCGAAGCGGCGATGCTCCTCGGCCGGTGGGACATCCTCTGGCGCGGCCTGTGGCCGGTCAACCGGCTGGGGTACAGCAAGATTTTCTTTGCAAGAAAGGAATAGCGGGCTCACAAGCGTACCGCTCTGTCGTACATTATGAGTCCAACAACCAATGGGGGGGTCGGGGGGAGATAAAGTCTCGTAATTTTAATCAGGGGGAGGTGCCGATTCCCCCACTGATCACCCCCATCGGATGTACACGTTCGCGTGCGTACGGGTCTGCGTATATGACAAGTCCAATAACCAATGGGGGGTGGCAGGGGGGAGATAATGTCTCCCCCCTGACTCTAATGAAACACGACTGGGCCTGGTGGGTCGCGACCGTCGGAGGGGTTGGTCTCACGCCCTTGATGCCCGGCACGGCCGGCAGTGTGGCCGGTGTGGCAGTCGCCTGGGGGGTGAACCGATGGGCGGGACCCTGGGGCGGGGCGGCGGCTCTCATTATATGTGTTCCGCTGGGGGTGGCGGCGGCGTCCCGGACGGCGGCGTCCCTCAAGCAGGCCGATCCCTCCGTGGTGGTGATCGATGAAGTCTGCGGCATGATACTTGCGCTGATCGGCTTGTCTTGGACGCCGCTGACGGTTGCGGTGCCGTTTCTCCTCTTTAGGTTGTTCGACATCATCAAACCCTATCCCATCTCCTGGGCGGAGCAGCGCGTGCCCGGCGGATGGGGCATCATGGTTGACGATTTGCTGGCGGGATTGGCGGCCCAGGTCTGTGTGCGGCTGCTGCTCGTCTGGTGGACATGATGCTGCATCCGAAGCCCCGCGGCTCCGCGCCGCTCTTCCGATCGGCCGAACTGATCGCTGTCGGCTCAGAGTTGATTCTTGGCTATGTGGCGGAACGGAACTCCGCCTTTCTGGCGCGTGAATTGACACGGCTGGGACTTTTTGTTCGTTTCACGACCACGGTGGGGGACGATGAACAGGCGATGATCGAAGCGCTGGAGCGTGCGATCGGCCGTTCCGGGGTCGTGATCATGACCGGCGGGTTGGGGGCGACGGAGGATGACTTGACCAAAAAAGTGCTGGCGAAGGTGACCCGCCGTCGGCTGATTCTGAACGAAGAGCTGCGGGATCGTATCCGCGCCCGCTACCGGGAGCGGGGCGCTCCCGTGCCAGCCGGTGTCGAACGGCAGGCGCTGGTCCTGTCGCGCGCGCACCTGATCGACAACGCCCTGGGCACCGCGCCGGGCATTCAGGTGAGTGGACCCCACTACTGGCTGGCCGCGCTGCCGGGCGTGCCGCACGAGATGGAGGCGATGTTTCACACCGTCGTCAGCGGCCTGCTGCAGGCCCGCTACGGCCTGCGGCCGCTTTCCCGCCTGCGGGTGCTGCACTGCGCCGGCATCAACGAGTCGGCGGTCAACGAACGGCTTCGATCGCTCTTTCCGGACTGGCCCGGCAGCATCGGCATGCTCGCCCGGCCGGCCGGAGTGGACGTCTGGCTGCTTTCGGGTACGCGGCGCGGCAGCCTCGCGATCAGAAGCAGCCACCCGACGGAACTTGAAGATCTGGCAGTGCTGGAACGGGAGGTCCGACTCCGGTTGGGTGAGGCGGTCTTCGGCGTTGATGAGGAGTCGCTGGAGCAGGTCACGGGCCGGCTGTTGCTCGATCGGGGACTGACGCTGGCGGTGGCGGAATCGTGCACCGGCGGTCTGGTAACCCATCTCTTGACCAACATGCCGGGCAGCTCGGCATACGTCGACCGGAGCGTGATCTGTTACAGCAACCGGTCGAAGTCCGATCTGGTCGGGGTGGCGCCCCAGTTGATCGAGGAATACG
>DATJYI010000152.1:0-4735 GCA_035499635.1 Nitrospiria bacterium
ATGTTGGCTTCTCCCGTGAACTCCACCATCGGCACAAGCCGGCTGAGCGGCCAGGAAATGCCGATGTCTTTGACAAAGGATTGGAGATAGAGAATGCTGTATTCGAGAACCAAGCCGTATTCGAGTGACGTGGACGTGGGATCGGGATTATGATCACCGACCGTGCTGGCAATCCCAAGTTGCCCGGTGATGGCAAATGGCCTCAAATACTGGAGCGCGTCAGGAAGATCGCCCCATCCGTACCCAAAGAGCAAAGACGGTGTAATCGTGCTCTTCGACTCCCCAATGCTTGCCGATCCGCTCTTTCCGATATCGTAATCGACCATCGCCGACGCGAGAAATTCGTGCTCCGGGATTTGGACCATTTTGTACTTGATATGGACCGCGAAGTTGTCAAACCCGCTCGCCGCGGGGGATGTTTGCACGTCGTAGGCCCATTCAAACCCGATTCCGAGATTGGGGGAGAGCCGCTTTGACAAGCCACCGCCATAAGTTTGCAGCACGCTTCCATCGGTGTTCTTCTGAAGGGAATAGCCCAAGAGATCCATTTCATCGGACGGAAACGGATCCTCGACCGAGACAGACTCCACAAAAAAACGCTTGCCGACCACGCCATGCGCCCAAACGGTTGTGGCCTGCCACACTGACACACACATCACACTGCATACCAGCAGTGCACTGAGAAAATATTTCCGCATGAGTTCCTTCCCCTTTCACCTGAATGCCAATCGGCCGCGATCGCACACGGCGGCCCTTGACGGGACGATGCCGAAACGGAAAGCGATCAGGCGAGGGAGGGCGGTGGCGCGCGGGATGGGGAGAACGACAGGAGAAGCCGTCTGACCGTAACGGCCGAGGCCGGGGCGACGGAACCGGACAGCATCGGCAGATCGGCGGGGGCTGAGAGACCGTCAGTCAGGATCGCCGTGCTGCTGCATTGCGTCTCCCCGCAGAGCATATGGTGATGCGTGGCGGAGCCGGAATGGTGGTGGGGGCCGGCGATGTGATCGAGGCAGGTGGCGACGTCGATCGCGAAGATGAAATAGCCCGCGACCAGCCAGAAGCCCAGGGCTTTGACCGCGATCTGGAGTGAACGGTGACGTCTCATCAGCGCGGACTCAACCTGTTCGGACTGTAGCACAGCGGCGGGGAGCCGTCAAGATTTCCCGGTACTGGTCAAGCTTGGTGCGAGAACCGGCTGACAGTGCCCTTCACGCTGGCCCGTCATTCACTTGCCGAGCATAAATAGGACAGATTTATTTTCTCAGGGGCACCACGGGCCCAGCGGTGAAAATAAATCCGTCCTATTTTGTGGAACGCCCATGGCAAAACCCGGCCATCGCCGATTGCCCCCCTGCGCTTGACACCCTTGCAGCCGTTTTGTTACGACCTCACCGCACGTCCGTCACGACGGAGAGACCGCCATCAAATCCTACCGGCAGGAGCTCTGGTTTGAAACCAGGACGCGGCGCGCCTATCTGAATATCACGCCGCAGGTCGAAGCAGCGCTCAAAGCCAGCGCCATCAGGGAGGGGCTCTGCCTGGTCAATCCGATGCACATCACGGCCAGCGTCTATATCAACGACGACGAACCGGGCCTGCTGAAGGATTACGACGAGTTTCTGGAGCGGCTCGCTCCGCATGAACCGACCGGCCACTACCGCCATAATCTGACGGGCGAGGACAACGGCGACGCGCACATCAAGCGGCAGATCATGGGGCGGGAAGTGGTGGTCGCCGTTACCGACGGCCGGCTTGATCTGGGCACGTGGGAACGGATCTTCTACGCCGAGTTTGACGGCCGCAGGAAAAAACGGGTACTGATTAAAATTATCGGTGAATGAGATATCACGCGTACCTCCGGTGAGGGGATCGGGGGGAGAGACGGATTCTTCCCCCGAAAGAGCTCGTCTCGATAGAGACGAGCGGATCAACAGCGGGTTTCAAACCCGCCCATACAGACACGCCTGCCCGTGCAGCCGGATGAATCCGCGTCACGCCGTTCCGTACTTCGTCTGCACCCACACGCCGATCGATTTCAGCATCTCGGTCGGCAGGACGCTGCCGGCGCAGACAATGGCCGCGTCGTTGGGCAGCCGCTCCTCTCTCCCTTCCCGCTCCACCACAACGGCCTCCGGCGTCACGGATTTGACCTGCGAGTTGAGCAGCACCCGCAGCCGGCCGGCCCGTTCGGCCGCTTCGACCTTCTCGCGGTTGGCCGGCTTGGCCCGTCCGAAGGCGTCGCCACGGTAGGAGAGAGCGACCGTTGCGCCCGGCTGGTCGGCCAGACGGTGGGCGGCTTCCAGCGCGGCGTCACCGCCTCCGACGACCAGCACCCGGCGGCCCCGGTACTGTTCCGGATCGATCAGCCGGTAGACCACCTTGGGCAGTTCTTCGCCGGGCACCTCCAGCTTGCGCGGCGTGCCGCCGCGTCCGTCCGCCAGCAGCACGGTCCGTGTCCCGTACGACTCCTTGGAGGTGTTGACGAGGAAGCCGGTGTCGGTTTTCACGATCGAATCCATCCGTTCGTGATAGTGAATCTTCACGCCCGTTTTCCGTTCAATCCCCTGCCAGAACTCCAGCAACGACTCCTTGCTGGCCGAGGAGAGTTTCACTTTGCCGACCAGCGGCAGGGTCGCCGTCTGGAGCATCACGATCTTCGCCCGCGGATAATGGAAGACCCGTCCCCCAAGCGATTCCTGCTCGATCGTCACGGCGCGCAGCTTGTGCTGCATCGCCGCCAGGGAAGCGGAAAAGCGGCCGGGCCGGCGCCGACGATCACGACATCGAGCGGCGCCCGGTGGTCCCTGTATTTTCTGATCGAATCGATCGCCTGGCGCCCCTGCTCGACGGCGTTGCGGATCAACCCCATCCCGCCCAGCTCGCCGGCGATGAAGATGCCGGGCACGTTCGTCTCGAACGTCGGGCTGACATGCGGAATGTCGATTCCCCGCTTCTCCGTTCCGAAGACGAGCGTGATCGCCTCATAGGACAGGCGGACCGGCAGGCGCCGTGGCCGATGCAGTGGGTGGGATTGATCAGCTTGGATTTGCCGCCGATCATTCCCAGGACATCCCCCTCGGGGCAGGCCAGAACGCAGGCGCCCGATCCCAGGCACTTGGAGGGATCGATGAAGGGATGGAGCGAAAAGGGCTCGGTCAGGCCGGAGGAAACAGTCGCTTCAATCCGGGCGAGGTTGCGTTGATCCCTCCGGCGCGAGAACCGGAAATAGACCAGCCACGCCACCACCACCAGGGGAATGTAGATCAGTGCGTAAATGAGCATGACACGACCCGGTCAATCGATGCCCCCGGGTTACCCGGAGTCATTCGTGGAACGCACGTCATAAACTTGAACTCCGAACATGCAACACCCCCGCCTTACTGGGGCATCCGCCGGAGGCGGAACCCAGCGAGCAACGCGAGCGAGAGGGGGAGACTCCATGCCGCCAGGCGGATGGAGGGGGCGACGCGAGCCCCTACGATAGAATAGCAACAGATTCCCGCCTGTCAAATGCCGGGGCGTCGGACTTTCCACGTCGTCAATCGTAAAAATTCCGGCGCCAGGCGAGCGGCTTGAGCTTTGCCAGCTCTTCGGGTGTGAGCAGCCGGCCGTCGGAAACCCGTGCGTTGGCCTCCACGTGGCGCACCTTCCGCATGCCCGGAATCACCGTCGACACCGCCGGGTGGCTCAGACAGAATTTGAGCGCCGCCTGCGCCGGCGTGGTGATTTCGTCCCGAATCAGGAAGTCGAACGCCTGAACCCGTTCGCAGACCTCGCGCAGCCGATCACCCCTGAAATAGTCGGCCCTGAAATCATCCTTCTGAAAGACGGTGTCGGGCCGCAGCGCGCCCGTGAGGCTTCCCTCGTCGAAGGGGACGCGGACGATCACTCCCACCCGGTGTTCATTGCAGGCGGGAAAAAGCCGCTCGGACGGCGCCTGCTCGAACAGATTATAAATGACCTGGATCGTGTCGACCAGGCCGCTCCGGATCGCCTTCAGGCCATTCTCCGGCTCGTAGTCGTTGATCGACAGGCCGAAAAAGCGGATCTTGCCCTCGGCCTTGAGTTGCCGCACCGCCTCCTTCCACTCGGGCGCCTCCGCCCAGTCGTCGTGCCAGACGTGCAGTTGTTGCAGATCAAGGCAGTCGGTATTGAGATTCTTCAGGCTCCGTTCCGTGCAGGCGACGATCCAGTCGGCGGGGAAGGTCTGGCTGATCGGCGCCGGCCTGGCCGGCCACTGCCGGTTCCTGGGCGGGACCTTGCTCGAGACGAAACCGCGCCGGCCGGTTTCGGCAAAGGCCCTGGCGATCAGCCGTTCGCTGTGGCCGTCGCCGTAGACGTAGGCGGTGTCGAAAAAATTAACGCCCAATTCCTGGGCGCGGATGAGCGCCTTGAGCGCTTCGGCGTCGTCGGTCCCTCCCCACCAGCTCCCGCCGATGCCCCAGGCTCCGAAACCGATCTCCGAGACACGCACGCCCGTCCGTCCCAACGGTCTCAAGAGCATCGTTTCACCTGCACGCTTCCACGATAGCAGACCGTTGTTGAAAAAGACAATCACAACGGCGCTGCGCTTGGGGCGTGGGGGCAACGCCAACCCAAAAGCGAAGCTTTTGGGGAATTAATCCAATGACCTTTCTCAGACCCATCCGCACGGGCCCCCACATCTAAATAGGGCTTTATTTTTGACCATCATTTTTATTACGATACAGCCCGGTCGTCTCCGGGTGACGGC
>DATJYI010000153.1:0-11812 GCA_035499635.1 Nitrospiria bacterium
CTTGTCCAAGCGATGATCGATAAAGGATCGCCATCCGTACTGACCCCGACCTCCGGCTATTTGAACACCAACTATTGTACCGGTTGTAACGGACCGATCCTCGGGAGTCCGGTGGTGAGCGCGATCACCGACACCGGCGCCACCGTCACCTGGCCCACCTCCAACAGCGGGTTTGAGGATGAACCGACCGATACCGTGCTCTACTATGGGACCAATCAGGCCGACGTGCTGCTGGGCGCGGGCTGCAGCTCCTGTCAGCATGTCAACATTCCGACCCCGTTAACGGGCCATCACGTCGTCAACCTTACGGGCTTGACCAGCTTCACGCAATACTATCTTGTCAATCAGGCGACCTCATCTCTCGGCACGGTAAAAAGCTTATATACGGTTGATTTTCGAACCCATCGTGGCGGGGGGGGCGGCGGCGGCGGGGAGTGCACCGGTGGAGATCCGCCCATTCCCTCGCGCATTTACCTCTCGAATAATCCGGGCACGTCGTCAGGCGACACGGACCGGATCGTCGTGATTGATCCGGTGACTCAGGCCCAAATTGATTCGATTCCGTCAAACGGCGATCCCGGGGAGCTGGCGGCTCATCCTGACGGCGGCACGCTCTACGCCGTGGAGGGGCAAAGCATAGGCGTCATCGACGTGTTGGGCAACATCCAGTTGACGACCCTGCTCGGCGTGGGTGATCTGTTCAATCAGCTGGCTGTTTCTCCGGACGGGAGCAAGCTCTACCTGCTCTATCGCAGGAGCACGGGAACGGCCACGTTGATCCTGAAAACGTTTGATCTGTCATCCGATCCATCGGCTCCCACACTGTTGAACACGCTCACCAACACGGCGTTCGACGGCTGCTACGGCCCCCTGGGGCTGGGTGTGAAGCCCGATGGCAGCAAGCTCTATCTGGCCTGCAGGCCCACCAACAGCAGTCAGCCCGATCGGTTCTACATGGTCGACACGGCGACCTATACGCCGACACAGACGGCCACGTTTGCACGGGATTCGAGCAACTACACCTTCATCAATGCGATGGCGGTCAAGCCGGACGGTTCGAAGGTCTATCTGGCGCGGACCGTGTCGAGCAAGGGCAGCACGATCGAGATGTTTGATGCGGTCACTGGGGCGAACACGGGCCATATCAATCTTCCTGATGGTTCACTGCCCAGGGCCCTGGCGTTTATTCCGGATGGCACCAAACTCTATGCGGTCGATCAGGCGTTGGGCACTCAGGTGTTCGATGCGACAACCGACACCTTTTTATATACAATGCCCAAGACGCAGAGCCGAGGGTTTGACATCGCGATCAACGCCGACGGCGTCCATCTGTACACGTCGTTGACTCAGTGGGTGTTCGTCCTTGATAAGAACTCCGACACCTGGGTGTCGACCATCACGGGCGATTTTACCAGCGCCTACCAGATAACGGTCACTCCCGGCCGGCCCGGTACACCGCTGGTCTGCCCGCCGCCCAGCGGAGGAACGGCCCCGTCAACGATCTACGCGTCGAACAATGCCAGCGCATCGTCCAACGACACCGATCGGATCGTGGCGATCGATCCGGTGACTCAAACCCAGATCACCTCCATTCCTGCGGTCGGCGAACCCGGCGAGCTGGCGGCGCATCCTGACGGCAGCACGCTCTACGCCGTGGAGGGGCAAAGCATAGGCGTCATCGACGTGTTGGGCAACATCCAGTTGACGACCCTGCTCGGCGTGGGTGATCTGTTCAATCAACTGGCTGTTTCTCCGGACGGGAGCAAGCTCTACCTGCTCTATCGCAGGAGCACGGGAACGGCCACGTTGATCCTCAAGACGTTCGATCTGTCCGATCCGTCGGCTCCCACACTGTCGAACACGCTCACCAACACGGCGTTCGACGGCTGCTACGGTCCCCTGGGGGTGGGTGTGAGCCCTGACGGCAACACGCTCTACGCGGCCTGCCGGCCGGCGAGTAATAGTCTTCCGGATCGGTTCTACACCATTGTGGGCGGCACGGTCAGCCAGACGGCCACGTTCACCCGGGATTCGAGCAACTACACCTTCATCAATGCGATGGCGGTCAAACCGGATGGATCGTCGGTCTATCTGGCGCGGACTGTCTCCGGGAGCGGCAGTACGGTGGAGGTCTTTAATGCCTCGGGAGCCAATACGGCCCACATTGCATTGCCGTCAGGATCGCTGCCGAGAGCGGTGGCCGTCACACCTGACGGCTCCAAGCTCTACGTGGCCGATCAGGCGAAGGGGGCCGAGGTGATCGATGCGACGACCAATACCTGGCTGCTGACCATGCCGCAGACGCAGAGCCGGGGATTCGATATTGTGCTCAATCCCGGCGGGAGCGTGGCGTATACGCCACTGCTGTCAAACGTCTTTGTGCTGAATACGGCGACCAATACATGGCTCCATACAATCACCGGAGACTTCAGCAGCCTCTATCAGATTACGATCACTCCCGGCAGCAGCTCGGGCCCCTGATCCGTTTCACCGGGCCGTAGCAATGGTTGCCCAGAGGAGGGCGAAGGATCATGGATTGGTCGTTATACCCGACGATGCGGAGCGCATTCGGCTGGATCGCTATGGCCCTTGCTCTGCTCTTGGGATGGTACCAGCCGGGGTTTGGGGCGCAACCAGCGCCATTGGAATCAACCGGCTCTGCACCCTCCCACACCCGTCGGCTCGTCGGCACGATCGAAGGCAATCCGGCCGTCACCCGGGCCGTGTTTGAAGATCCTCAGACCAGGGCGCAGAAACTGTACGGGATCGGCGACATCATCGACGGGGCGACGATCGTCGAGATCAAGGATCACCAGGTGTGGCTGCGGCGGGGCGAGCAGACCGAGGTCGTCACCATCACCGGCGGCAGCCCCGCTCAGCGAGCCCCGGGCGATTCCATTCGGGTGATGGCCTATAGCGACGACCCGCTCCAAAATCTCCAGGGCGTGTTGTCGCAGGTGATTCCGCCCTATGACCGGAGGGTGGAGAAACTCAGGCACTCCCTCACCCGCGATGAGTTCGACCGCTTTGTGGATCATTACCGCGCGGCGGATGGGCCCCCGCAGTTCGTGAGCACCATTGCGGGCCCCGCGCTGAGCGTGGCGGACATGGACCGACAGACGCTCAAACAACTCGGATTAGAGCCGACCGACTTGATCATCGGCGTCAGCGGCATGGGCATCGATTCCCAGGAACGGCTCACTCAGATTTGGGACATTGTGAGCCGGGCCAAAGTGGTCGATATTTCGGTGCTTCGTGACAATCTTGTCAAACCCCTCTATTTCACGATAAATTAAAGAAGACTGATCTTGCCCGTTGTTCCTGTATCGGCGTCGTTCAGCACAACAGGTTTCCGTCCGTCGATGTCCCGTCTGAACACAGTGATCCTGGCCGGAGTCGCCCTCCTGATGACGGCCGCTTCGGACTCGAAGCCGGCGGCAAAAATTGCGGCGGCCGATAATTTCTTTGTCACCCAGGTTGCCATTGATCCGCAGAAGACGGACCATCTGCTTGCATTGACCACCTACAGCATCGGCGTGCTCACCAGCAGCGATGGCGGGATGCACTGGACCCAGATCAACAAGGGGATCCGGAGTTTTTCGCTCTATCAACTGGTTGTGCACCCCCGCAATCCGAAGATTCTCTACCTGGGGGCTGGAGGAGCGGGACTGTACAAGAGCACGGACGGCGGGGCCACGTGGGTGGAGATGAACCAGGGGCTTCAGAACACCGACATCGGCAGATTGGTGCTGCATCCGGACAATCCCGACATCGTCTACGTTGTCACCTCCACCGGCGTGTTCAAAAGCCCAGACGGAGGGACGCACTGGGTGGCGCTTAACCAGGGGGATGATTTCAGCGAGAGCCAGCAGTTTCAATCCCTGCTAGTCCTGCCGACCACTCCCCCGACGCTGTTCCTCGCCTCGCGGCGGGGTTTGTACACGCGCCGGGAAGGCGACGCCGGATGGGTAGCCGTCCCGGATCTGAAGGACAAACAGATTTCGACGCTGGCCATGGATCCCCGGACCGGGCGGGTGTATGCTGGCGTGTTACGCCGGGGGAAGACGACGGACACCCTGAAGGAAGGCGGACTCTTCGTCAGCGAAGACGGGGGAAAACAGTGGGCGCGCGTCAGCCAGGAGTTGGAGAGCGACTGGATTCGGAACATCGTGATCGATCCCGATGACTCGAAGACCATCTATCTGACGACCAGCGGACGCGGCTTGTTGAAAAGCCGTGACGGCGGCCGCAGCTGGAGTGCGATCAACAACGGGCTGGCCGACGGGGATCGGGATTTCCGGGATCTGGTCATGGACCCTCACGATCCGCGCGTGCTCTATGCGGGCTCCCACGGCTATTGGATCTATCGGTCACGGGACGCGGGGGCAAGCTGGACGCCGCTTCCTCTGGGGCCCCATCAAACGGCGGAGCAGATTCTGGCCGATTTGACCCAGGAAGACGCCCAGGTTCAGAGCGCCTCGCCGGTGCGTCTGCCGGCGGTGTTCAGCAAGTGCAATCAGTGTCACGGCTGGACCGATCCGCGTATCAATCTCCATCATGGGAATTGGCGTGTGACGGCCAATCCCAGAGACTGGGCTCCTTCGGTCAAACGGATGAGCAAGGGCGCCGGACTCACCCGTGAAGAAGAATTGCAATTGACCGATTTTCTCAATCGGTACACGCACGGGCGATGGCACGGCTCGGCGGCCACCCCTGCTGCGGCGCCGCAGCGCGGTCTCTCCGCCGTGATTCCCATCTCCGTCATCCAGAAAACGGAAGAGGAGGATCCGGTCATCGCCTGGGACGGTCACCACTATATGGTGGCCTGGCAGTCCAATCGCAAGGACCCCTACAATTACGATGTCTATGTCACGCGGGTCGGACCGGATGGAACCGTGCTGAAGCCCCAGGGCACGCCGATTACCTCGGCCCCGTCGAACCAGATCTTTGCCGATCTGGCGTGGGGAACGGGCCAGTTCCTCGCGGTGTGGCAGGATCTGCGCAGCCGTCAGCGCTGGGAAATCTATGGCACCAGATTTCTGTCCGATGGAACGATCCTCGATCCGCAGGGTATTCCGATCGCAGTGGGGCAGCGCAACGCCCGCCACCCCCAGGTGGCCTGGGACGGCAAGAACTTCCTCGTTGTCTGGATGGAGGAGAATACAGGATTGGGATGGGACATCGCTGGGGCAAGGGTCCAACCCGACGGGACCGTGCTCGACAAGGAGCGGCTTCTCATCGCATCGGCCCCCGGCGATCAGGCCAACCCGGCGATCGCCTGGGGAGACGGTCAGTACCTCGTCGTGTGGATGGATGCGCCGCCCAACGCGGCACCCGTCATTGCCGGCGCCCGGGTGGACCCAGCCGGGAAAGTGCTCGATCGCGAGCCGCTCGTGTTGTCTCGTTTGTCGCGTCATCCCTCGTTTCCTTCGGTCGCTTGGGGGGACGGTCGGTTTGTGGCGGTCTGGGCCGATAAGCTGGCTGACGGTACGCATGCGCTTTCGGGCATCCGGGTCTCCTCCACCGGGTCGCTCGTCGACGCCAGGGAATTTACCATCGCCAGCAGCCCCCATCTGCACACCTTCCCCTCGGTGAGGTGCGCGGAATCAGAATGCCTCGTCGTCTGGGAGGAGGACAAGACCGTCGGCGTCATGCGCGGCATCGATGACGTCATCCGCGACGTGAGGGGGGCGTATCTTCATCTCGATCAGCGAGCGGTCGTTCCTGACGATATCATGATCATTCCCGACGCGGTGGGCAACCATTTTGCGAAGGTGGCGTCCGACGGACGGAATTTCCTCGTCGTCTGGAAAGACTACCGGTCCGGGACGGCCGAGAGCCTGGGTCGCATCATCTCGCGCGTCCCGTAACCGATGGCGCGCCTCGTTCATCGCTTCACGGTACCGCTCCTGATGTGCCTGATCGTCGTGTTCTCGGGCCTTCCCGCGTCGGCCACCGACAAAGAGCCGCTGCTGATCAATCAGATCGCGATCAATCCCACGGATCCGGGCGTGCTCTACGCCGCGGCGCGCCCCCAAGGCGTGCTCAAGAGCACCGACCACGGGGAGACCTGGCGCCCCGCCCGGCGCGGGTTGGGCAATACCAGCGGCTATCACATCGTCATCGATCCGGCACATCCGAACACTCTCTACCTGGGCACGTTTGGGGGCGGGATCTATAAGAGCCAGGACGGCGGCGACAACTGGGTCGAGACGAACACCGGGTTGGGGGACACGAATATTCACGCCCTGATTCTCGATCCGCATCATCCCGATCACCTGCTCGTCTCCACATCGACCGGCGAGCTGTTTTTCAGCGAGAACGCGGGTAACAGTTGGGCGCCCTTCAATGAAGGGTTGCCGATGTTCGAAGGCGAGGTGATCGCGTCGCTGCTCGTCTTTCCTGGTGACACGGGCGGCTACAGCCTGGCCCAGGGCGGCCTTTATCGGCGGCCGTTTTCGTCCACCAACTGGCTGCCGGTCGGCGGCAACATCCAGGACCAGGTCATGACGGCGCTGGCCTATGATCAACAGGACCGGATATTCTATGCCGGGACCATGAAGCGGGGACTCTTCCGGGCGACCCTGCCTCCCGCGGGCGAGCCCGCCGATCCGATTGCAGCCATGACCCGCTTGGACTGGCAGCCGGTTGAAGGGCCGTTTCACGACCAATGGATTCGCTTTCTCGCGCTGGATCCGAAGATGCCGTCGACCGTGTACGTCGGCGTCGTCGCCCACGGATTATTCACGAGCACCGATCGCGGCGCGACCTGGACCGAAGCCGGCGCGGGACTTCCGTCGAAGGACATCGAGAGCCTGGCCATCGATCCGACCTCTCCAGGCGTCCTCTATGCGGGCATGCACAGCGACGGCATCTACCTCTCGCGCGACGGGGGACTCACCTGGGCGCCGCCACGTCAAGTGATGGTCGAGCCCGTTCAGCAGATTATCGCCTCCCTCTCCGGCCAGCCGTCGCACGCGCCCTCCGGCGCGGTCCCGATCGCCGTCCCGTCCGCGTTTGCGAAGTGCAACAAATGTCACGGCTGGACCGATCCTGCGTTGAATCAACGATCGACCTACTGGCGCGTCTCGCCAAATTTCCGCAACTGGTCGCCGACCGTCCACCGGATGAGCCAGGGAGCCGGACTAACTCCGCAGGAAGAGCATCAAATCATCGCCTTTCTGACAACATTCAGTGAGCAGCGTCGGAAGGAGGGACCGTTTGTCATCCATCGGATTGCGGTTGATCCCGCCGCCCCGCAGATCCTCTACGCGGTGACGAGCAACTATGGCATTCTCAAAAGCACCGACCATGGCGCAAGCTGGATCCTGAGCAATCAAGGGCTCGGCAGCTACACGCACCACGCCGTCGTGGTCGATCCGCTCCATCCCGATGTCGTCTATGTCGGGTCATGGAGCGGCGGCGTGTCGAAAAGCGACGATCAGGGGGCGCACTGGCGTGCCGTCAACGACGGCCTCGGGAACACCGCGATTGAAGACCTTGCGCTTGATCCGACCGATACCGGGAACCTTTACGCCGCAACCACCGCGGGCGTCTTCAAGAGTCCCGACGGCGGGGTCAGTTGGATGCCGTACAGTCAGGGGCTGCCGGTTACGGATATTGAAAACTTTGAACGGCTGCTGGCGTTGCCCCAGGGGCCGGTCGAGTTGGTCCTGGGGACGAGCCAGGGATTGTTTCTGCGCAGGACCGGCGCGTCCGGGTGGGTTGCCGAGTCCGACGGCATCGCGCACGAGCACATCACCGCGCTTGCGTCCGTGCCGGCGAGCCGCGTGATCTACGCCGGGACGATCAAGAACGGCCTGTGGCGCAGTGAAGACGCCGGCGTCGACTGGTCGCCGATGAAAGGGCTGCTCGACAGGCAATGGGTGAGCGATATCGCGATCGATCCCACGAATACGAGTCACCTCTATGTGTCAACCCGCGGAGCCGGGATTTTCGCGAGCACCGACGGGGGCGCGCACTGGGACGCCATCAACGACGGTCTGCCCGTCAAGGACATCAGAAGCCTGGCCGTTGACCCCGGCCATCCTATGACGGTGTATGCGGGCACCACGCTCGAAGGCATGCTGGCCACCACCGACGGCGGCCGATCATGGACGCCGCTTCGGAACTATCCGCGGCTGACCTTCGATGAAATTGTCGCCTCGCTCACCCTCCCGGCTCCGCGCGACCGAGCGACCGCTCCTCCGTCCCCCTCCGAATTTATCAGGTGTAATTCCTGCCACGGATGGGCGGATCCGACGCTGAATACCAAGCACACCTATTGGCGGGTGGTGCCGAACCGGCGCAATTGGGGCGCGACCGTGCAACGGATGAGCCGGCGGGCCCGTCTGACGCCGGAAGAGGCCGCCGCAATCACCAAGTTTCTCACCGAGTATACGCATAGCCCATGAGCCGGCGCGACGCGGTCGCGTGGGCGCTGGTCGGAGCCGTGCTCCAGCTGCTCATGCCGCCTGCCGCCGTCCACGCGGCTCAGGATTCTTCCCGGGAGGTTGTCCGGCGTCTCTGCGGCCGCTGCCATGCATTGCAGATCGTGGGGCAGTGCGTGGCCGGGTCGTGCCAGGACGAGCGGGCGGTCCGTCTGTTGAAACCGGCGCCCTGGAATTTCGTGGTCGCCTGGATGCAGTCCATGGGTGCCGATATGACCGATGTCGAACAGCAGACCGTTCAGACCTATTTACAGGCGACTTTTCCGTCCCGACCCTATCCGTTGCCATGGGAACAAGTACCAGTCCGGTTCGGGGAAGGGGGATGGAACGTGGTGACGTTGCACGCGGAGGAGGACGCCCTCTACGCCGGCTTTGAAGGCAATGGATCGATCTACCGTTCCATCGATGGCACGCACTGGCGTGACGTCATTCACACCGGTCAGTATACGGTGTATGCAATCACTCCGTTTCAAGGGGCGCTGTATGCCGGAACGAACGACCCCGATCCCCAGATCGTGAACAGTACGGACGGCGTGCATTGGAGCCTGACGGCCCGCCTGCCGCATGACGAGCACGGTGTAATCAGCCTGGGGGTGTTTCGCGGCTCGCTCTTCGCCGGAACCGCGCGGGCGTGGATCTATCGCAGCCCTGACGGGAGGCATTGGGAGAAGACGGCGGATTTGGAACGGGCCAACGCGCCGGCGTACACGCACTGGGTCCGGTTTCTCCTGCCCTTTCGGGGTCAGCTCTACGCCGGAATCGAAAAGGGGTCGCTCTATCGGAGCGCGGACGGGGTCGCGTGGAACAGGGTGGGAGAAGCGGTGACGGAAAAAACCGGGGTGCGGGGCGCCGCGGTGTTTCACGACGCGCTCTATGTGGGCACGACCGGCGGAGGACGCATCTGGCGCAGCCTCGACGGCGTCAACTGGCAGCCGGTCTTCACCGCGCCGGCGTCCGTCCGTCGCGGGTACGTTGCTTCCATGACCGTTGCCGGAGACGCCCTGTTCGCCGGCATCGACGGCTATGTATTTCGCACGACCGACGGCCTTTACTGGGAGGAGGTCGGATATCTGAGTCCCGCCACCATCGAAGCGATGGGCGTTTTCCGGAACGATCTATACGCCGGTGCCGTCGTGCCGCCCCGGGCATGGCTCTATCGCGCCAATCTGATGCGATGACCCGCGATGATCTCGTCCGGGCTTGCTTGACTCCCCGCCGGTGATTGATTAAGATTCCGTCGATGAAACGCCTGTCCGTGCTGCTCCTTTTCGTGCTCCCGTTGGCGGCGGGCTGCCACGAAAAGTCCCCCTCGACCGAACCAGAGTCCGCCAATCCGATCGTCCCTCCATTCGCCTCGGAATCGTTCGAAGAGCCCAAAGACACCGAACTCCTGCAGCTCCATCCGGTCGGCGGCGCACAGGCGCCTCAACTGACGGTGGATCCGATGGCCGCGATCATGGATGCCCGTGAGCGGTTGAACAAGAACCCGAAGGATCTCCAGGCGCTGATCTTCCTCGGCAACGCCAATTTCGACATTCAGCGCTATCAGGAGGCGGCGGACCTGTACCAGCAGGCGCTTGCGCTCAATTCCGACAACGCGCAGGCGCGGACGGACCGCGCCACCGCGCTGTACCGCCTCGGCCACCCCAGAGAGGCGGTGGAGGAATTGAATCTGGCGCTGGAGAGCGATGATCACCACGAAAACGCGCTCTATAATCTCGGCATCATCAAGCTCGATGCGTTCAACGACCGGGACGGGGCCATCGCCGCCTGGACGCAGTTGAAGGGAATCACTCGGGATCAGCAATTGATCGCCGACCTCGACAAGCGGATCGCCGCGGCGCGTCAGGCGCCGTCGCACCCGGCCGCCGCATCGGGCGGGACCGCACCCGCCTCCCCCGCTGCGTCTGTGCCGTCGGCGCCGCCGGCGGCGCACACCGGCACCGTGCTGCAACTGCCGAAGGATCATCCGCAATGATCGCCCGGTTGTTTCTGCTCGTCATCGCGGTGCTGCTCGGTCTGGTGGTGGTCAATTGGTTCTGGCAGTTTCTGATGGCGGCGGACGTCCGGGCCAGGCGCGAGCGGGCCCACGGAGCCCCGCGAACCGGTGAGCCGATGGTGCAGGATCCGCTCTGCGGCATGTATCTGCCGAAAAGTTCGGCGCTGTCCGAGGAGATTGCCGGCCGGACGCGCTTTTTCTGCAGCCGACAGTGCGCCGACCGGTATCGTGAACAAGCGGCGGTTACGGAACAACGGTAAGCGATGCGGACGGATGTTAACACCGGAGGTGCGGTATGAAGATATTTCTCGACTCGGCGAATTTGAAAGAGGTGGAGGAAGCGGTCCAGTTCGGACTGATCGACGGGGTGACCACCAACCCGTCGCTCGCCTCAAAGGAGGGGCGGCCCTTTCACGATCTGATCCGGGAAATCTGCCGGTTGGTCAAGGGTCCGGTCAGTGCGGAGGTGGTCAGCATCGACGCATCCGCGATGATCAGCGAAGGGCGGACGCTGGCGAAATTGGACGATCACGTGGTGGTGAAGATTCCGCTGATCCCGGAGGGGCTCAAGGCGATCCGGGCGCTCTCGGCCGATGGAATCCGGGTCAACACGACCTTGATCTTCTCTTCGACCCAGGCGCTGCTTGCGGCAAAGGCGGGGGCGGCGTATGTCAGCCCCTTCATCGGCCGTTTAGACGACATCAGCCAGATCGGGATGGAGCTGATCGAGCAGATCGTCACGATCTTTCAGAACTACAGCTTCCCGACCGAGGTGCTTGTCGCCAGCATCCGCAATCCGACGCACGTAGTGGAGGCGGCGCTGCTGGGCGCGGACGTGGCGACGATGCCCTACGCGGTGCTGCAGCAGCTGGCCAAACATCCGTTGACCGATCTTGGATTGAAGAAGTTTCTGGCGGATTGGGAGAAAATGCCGAAGTAGGGGCGCAGCATGCTGCGCCCGTACCGACGTTACCGGTAATTCGTAAACTGCACCGCCACGGGCAGATCGTCCTTCCCGCGCAGCAACGCCATCACCGCCTGCAGATCGTCCTTGCTCTTGCCCGTGACCCGCAATTGATCGCCCTGGATCTGGGGCTGCACTTTCAGTCCGCTCTCCTTGATCAATTTGGTGATCGTTTTGGCGTCCTCGCCGACGATGCCCTGTTTCAGCTCGATCTTTTGACGGACCGTCCCCCCCAGCGCCTGCTCCAGTTTGCCGGGCGAAAGCGCCTTGGGTGAAATCCCCCGCTTGATCAGCCGTCCGTTGAGAATGTCGAGGACGGCTTTGAGCTTGAATTCATCATCCGACACGACGTTTAACGCCGTGTCATTTTCGATTGTGATCTCGCTTTTGCTCCCCTTG
>DATJYI010000154.1:0-7285 GCA_035499635.1 Nitrospiria bacterium
CGACAAAGGCGGACAGCAGCGAACGGCCGCTGCCTCCGATGTAGGTGACTGCCGTCACCACGCCGCCGCCGATCAGAAAGTAGAGCAGGAATCTCACGGGAACGGTCGCCGGCCTGCCCTGGATGATCCGGGCGTGAAGGGGGACGGCACCGACGCGTCTTGAGCCGCCAGCCACGCCGGCAATTCCTCAACGCAGGAAATCGTGCTCTTGCAAAGGCCGATCAAGTCCTGTCGAATATAATTGTACTCCTCCCAATCGGCCTCCAGCTGCCGGGTCAGCTGGGCATGCAGGTGACGCCCCCGGCGGTCCCAATCGAGCAGGAGGATCACGGAGGAATAGCGGCGGGCTATCCGCTCGCCGAAGGCCGCCACCGTCCGGCCGCAATGCACCGTCGCGATCGTGCCTCTCAAACCCAATCGGCGCAGCGCGGCAACGTCGCGCCGCCCTTCGACGATCACGGGAATTTCATCGTTGAGCAGCCGCAGCTCACGGAGCAGGCCGCGTAAACGGGCCGCCGAGAGACGACCATCATGTGTTGGATCCGGAGCGGCGCCTCTGGAATCGGGGACGGGGTCGAACAATGACGGCTGCACCGGCATCGCCGCGATAGTAGCGGGCGGCGGCTGGAGTGTCAAGAGGTGGATGTATTAGATGTGGGGGCCTGTGCGAATGGGGCGGAGAAAGGGCATCGGTATGAATTCCCCAAAAACGTTGCTTTTGGGTAGGCAATGCCCCCACGTCGTTGATTGAATGTGGGGGCCTGTGCGGAAAGGGCAGCGAAAGGTCCTCCAATGCCCCCACGCCCCGATCCCCCGTGATACTCCCATTGGCTGCTTGCACCCCTGGATCTCTCTTGCCGGACAACCGGTTGATCATCGTTCCATTGATCCCCAGGGTGGCTGCTGCTAGAATGCCGCGTGGCCGCGTCCCGGCACAGTCGGACACGTTCCCTACGCCGATCCGTCATGCGCCTTCGGCCGGCGGTTCTGACTGCGGTGACGGCGTGGCTCGATCATCGGTTTCCCCGATGGAGACCCGCGTTGGACTACGCCACACCGTGGGAGTTGGCCGTTGCGACAATTCTCTCGGCCCAATGCACCGACGCGCGCGTCAATCAGGTCACGCCGGGCCTGTTTGCCCGGTATCCGACGCCGACCGCGATGGCTTCGGCAAATCCGCGAGATCTGGAATCGATCATTCGTCCGACCGGATTCTTCCGCGCCAAAAGCCGGCACCTCATCGGCTGCGCCCAGCGGGTGATTGCGGAGCATGACGGCCGTCTCCCTGAGAGCATGGACGCGCTGCTCCGTCTGCCCGGGATCGGCCGGAAAACTGCCAACGTGATTCTCGGCAACGCCTTCGACCAACAGGCCGTCATTGTCGACACGCACGTGCGCAGGGTCAGTCAGCGGCTGGGATTGAGCCGGTCGGATGATCCCGACCGCATTGAACGGGATCTTGCGGCCTTGTTCCCGCGGGGCGAATGGACGCGTCGCTCGCAGCAGTTGCTCCTGCACGGCCGCCACGTCTGTCTGGCCCGTCGCCCCCGTTGCGCGGAGTGCGGCTTGACGAGCGTGTGCCCCTGGTATCAGACCGCCGAGTACGGTCGGCTGACGGGCCGACCGCACCGTCGGCAAAATTGACAGCCATTCGGAATGTTCGGTATAGTAACTCGTTTTACAAGCGGGCACGGCTCATGGGCGAGGCTGCATGGTTCGGAGCATGACCGGATATGGTCGGGCGGAACAGCGGAGGAAGGGATTGGAGCTGACGGTGGAATTGCGCACCGTTAATCACCGCTTTTCCGAGCTGAACATCAAGCTGCCCAGGGCGCTGGCCCACCTGGAGCCGGCCGTCAAGGAACGGGTCACGAAGCTGTTTGCGCGCGGGCGGGCCGATCTGTCGGTCAGTTTCAACGACCGGGGCGGGGTGGAGCGTGAGGTGGTGGTGGATGCCCGACTGGCCCACAGTTACATCCGGCAATTGCGCGGCCTGCAACGGCAATACAAGCTGCGGGGCGAATTGGAAATCGGCCATCTGGCCGGCGTGCGGGAATTGCTGACGATCAGCGAAGCGCCGTCGCTGCCTCCCGCGGCCGGTCGCATCGTCCTGCGCCTCCTGGGGCAAGCGGCCCGACAGGTCGAGGCCATGCGGCGGACCGAAGGGAGGATGCTCGCAGCTGATCTTGAGCGGCGGCTGGAGCTGATCGAAGGGGCGGTCGACCGGGTGCGACAACGGTTGCCGGCCGTCATTGAAGCCTATCATCGCCGGCTGGCGGCACGTGCGGCCGAATTGGCCGGCGGGGCGATCGGGCCGGATCGCTTGGTTCAGGAAGTGGCGCTCTTCGCCGAACGATGCGACGTCAGCGAAGAGCTGGTGCGGCTGGTCAGCCACATCGTGCAATTTCGGGGACATTTGAAGAGCAAGGAGCCGGTCGGACGGACGCTCGATTTTCTTCTTCAGGAAATGAATCGGGAAGTCAACACGCTCGGCTCGAAGGCAAATGATGCCGTCATTTCCTCGGAGGTGGTGGCGTTGAAGGGAGAACTTGAGAAAATTCGCGAGCAGGTGCAAAATGTGGAATAGCGTTGCCGGAAAGGCAAGACCGGAAGCCGCTGAACGATGAAACTGCTGAATGTCGGATTCGGCAATGTGGTCTCGGCCAGCCGGGTCATCGCCATTGTGGCGACCGATTCGGCGCCCGTGCGCAGGCTCAAGGATGAAGCCAAGGAGGCGGGTCGGCTGGTCGACGCGTCGCAGGGGCGGAAGACCCGCGCCATCGTCGTGATGGACAGCGGACACGTGATTCTCTCGGCCCTGCAGGCCGAAACCCTGGCCCAACGCTGCGCGTCGGAGGAATTTACCCCCGACGAAATGGTGCCGCACGCCGCCGCGGCCAGGCCGCTGTCATGAGCGATCAAAAGGGCATCATTTTCGTCGTCTCGGCGCCGTCCGGGGCGGGAAAGACCACGCTCTGCGCGGAGCTGAGCAAACGGGTGCCGAACCTGCAACGGTCGATTTCCTACACGACCCGTACGCCCCGTCCCGGCGAAGCGCACGGGGTCGACTATTTCTTTGTGACCGATGACAAATTCACCGAGATGGTGGAGAAAAACGGCTTCCTTGAATGGGCGGAAGTACACGGCAACCGGTACGGCACGGGGCGGGACCGCGTCATGGATTTCGTCAACCAAGGGCACGACGTGTTGCTGAACATCGACTGCCAAGGGGCGATTCACCTGAAGAAGAAGGGGCTGGACGGTGTGTTCATCTACATTCTTCCCCCTTCACTGGAGGCGTTGAAGGCCCGGTTGCTGGAACGGCGATCCGACCCGCCAGAAGAAGTGGCCCGCCGGCTCCGAAAGGCACGCGAAGAGGTGTGGAGTTACCGGGAGTATTATTATCTGGTGGTGAACGATCATGTCGATGAAGCGCTGAAGGAGCTGGAGGCCATCGTGCTGGCCGAGCGCCGGAAAATGAAACGGATGAATCTCGGCTGGATCGAAGACACCTTTATCAAAGCAAAACCGGAATCCGCGGTGGGGGAGGGGTAAGCATGGATTTGATCGCATTGCCGTTCGAAGGGACGCTGCCGGCCGATGTCGACAGCCGGTATCGGATCGTGGCCGTTTCCTCGCAGCGAGCCAGGCAACTGTCGGAGGGAGCCAAGCCCTCTGTGACGACCAGGTACACCAAGCCGACCACGATCGCGTTGCAGGAGTTTTACGATGGCAAACTCGAATTTCTGATGGGCAAGGAGGCGCGCGTGGCCCAGAAGGAGGCCAAGCGGCTCAGAGAAGAGGCCATGGCGGCCAAGGCGCTTGAAGCCCGCCACGCAGCGTTGAGCGAAGAGATCAAGCGGGATCTGTCCGTGTACGTCGAAGAGGGCAGAGCCAAGGAGGCCGTCACCCGCGAGGAGGGGCCGGCTGGTAGGACGGAGGAGTAAACGGAGTCGAGCACGGTTCCGAAGCGCCACAACGGTGCCTTCACTGCCGCGCTCATGCGGTAATGAGGGGTAAACAAGGAGAGACGGTGTCCGCCCTGCACGGCTCGCGCATTCTTCTTGGCGTCACGGGAAGCATTGCGGCCTACAAATGCCCCGAACTGATCCGGCGGCTGCAGGACCAGGGTGCGACGGTCACCGTCGTGATGACGGAGGCGGCGGGGCAGTTTGTGACGCCCCTGACGCTGCAGACGATTTCACGACGGCCCGTGTATAGCCGTCAGTTCGATCCCCGTGATGAAATCCTCCATCTGACGCTGGTGCAAGAAGCCGATCTGTTCCTGATCGCGCCGGCCACGGCCAATTTCATCGGCAAGGCGGCGTCCGGGCTCGCGGACGACCTGCTCTCCACGCTCTTTCTGGCCGCACGCGGGCCGGTCTTGCTGGCTCCGGCGATGGACGCCGCCATGTGGGACCATCCCGTGACGCGCGGGCAGCTGCGACAGCTGTGCGACGTCGGAATTGACGTGATCGGTCCGGAAGCCGGCTCCCTTGCTTCGGGCCTGGTCGGCATGGGACGATTGGCCGGGATAGAGACGATCATCGCCGCCGCCGCGGAATGTTTGGCCTCGCGCACGGTCCTGGCGGGTGAACACGTTCTGGTGACCGCCGGTCCGACGCGTGAACCGCTCGATCCGGTGCGGTTTCTGTCCAACCGTTCCTCCGGGAAAATGGGGTATGCCATTGCCCGGTCGGCCGCCCGCCGGGGCGCACGCGTAACGTTGATCAGCGGGCCGACTGCACTGCCGCCTCCCTTCGGCGTTGAGATGGTCGCCGTCGAAACGGCGGCCGAGATGGCGGCGGCGCTGCACAAGCGGTTTTCCGAAGCGACCCTGCTGGTCATGGCGGCGGCGGTCGCCGATTATCGGCCGACGCAGACCGATTCCAAAAAGATCAAACGGCAACCGACGGGCCTACGGATCGACTTGGAATCCGTGCCTGACCTTTTGGGGCAACTGCGCCCCGAGCGGCCGCGTCAATTGCTGGTCGGCTTTGCGGCGGAGACGGAGGAGCTGCTACCTCGAGCCAGACGTAAACTGGAGGACAAACAGCTCGATCTGATCGCCGCCAATCTGGTGGGGCCGTCACTTGGCTTTGACCGGGATGAGATTGCCTTGACGTTGCTGGATCGCGACGGACGGGTGATAGATCTCGGTCTTCTGCCGAAACTCGTTGCGGCCGGACGTCTTCTTGACACGGCGGTGGCGCTGCGCCAAAAGGCTTGACAAAACGGGAGGTTCTGCTATGATGAAAGCAGAGACTGTGCACGGAGTCAACGCTGATGCCTGAATTATTGCCCAAGATCGCCGAACTGAGCGCCAAACTGCAAAAAGATCCGGGCTCTCGACTGTTTGTGCCGTTGGCCGAAGAGTATATCAAGGCTGAGATGCTGGACGAAGCGGTCCAGGTGCTGACCGACGGGCTCAAGAAACATCCCGATTTTCATGTCGCTCGTGTGACTCTGGGAAGGATCTTTTTCCAGCAGGGGAAATTTGCCGAAGCCAAACGCGAGTTCGAAGAAGTCGTCAAGGTCAATCCGGACAATCTCATTGCGCTGCGGAAACTGGCCGTGCTTTACAGGCAGAGTCGTGCGTTGGATCAAGCCAGGCGTTGCTGCGACACACTGCTAGCGGCGAATCCCAAAGATGCCGAGATCCTGCAACTCCTGCAGGAGATTAAGGCGGCTCAGGGCAAGGACGAACAGTCGGGGATCGGCATTGCGCCACCCAAGTCAAACGCAACTCCCTCGACCGGATCGGGTACCGAGCACCTGTTGGAGTACAGCAGCGGGATGCCGATGACTGCACGAACGGAACTGGACACCGGATACATTCCTCCCCAGCCACCGGCGGCCCCTCAGACTCAGACCGTGACGCCGCCGGAACCTTCGGCGCCCCCGAAGGAATCGATGGACCGTCCGGTGCTGGGAAACGACGCCCAAGAAGAACTCGTCTCGCCAACGCTGGCGCAACTCTATCTGCGCCAGGGCCAGTATGCCCAGGCGGTGAGCGTGTATGACGAGCTGCTCCGGCGCGAGCCCAACAACGAAGCCTACCGGCAGGCGCACAGCATTGCCCTCACCTTGCTGCAGGGGCAGCAAGCGCCAGCCGGAGCGCAGGCTTCTCCTGGCGGTCCGGCGGCTTCTGCGGCCGGTTCCCAACCCGATCAATCCCCCGATCATTCACACGAACGCGTCATTGAGCGGCTGCAATCGTGGCTGTCGCGGATCCAGCAACAGCGGCGACGCAGCGCTTCATGAGCGGATGCGGTCAGCACACCCCCCGGGCGGGAGCGCGGGGGGAGCGGCCGGCATCCAGAGGGATCTCTTCCTCTCCCATCCATGACCCCTTGTCCGTGCTTCGGTTCAGTGAGAAAAGGTCCGTTCGATTCCTGGCGCGAAGTTGCGCGCAGTCCTTCAATTGGCGGTCATGCGGATTTTAGTGCTCCACGGCCCCAATCTGAATTTGCTGGGGAGCCGGGAACCGGAGATCTACGGCCGCACGTCGCTTGCCGCCGTCGACCGGCTGATACGGGAATGGGCCCGCCGGACCGGCACAGACGTGGCCATTCGCCAATCGAACAGTGAAGGCGAGCTGGTCGATTGGATTCAGCATGCGGCATCGCGGTATGATGTGATCGTGATCAACCCGGCGGCCTATACGCACACCAGCGTGGCCCTCAGGGACGCGATCGCGGCCGTGGCAGTGCCGGCCATCGAAGTGCATTTGAGCAATCCATCGGCGAGGGAGCCGTTTCGCCGCCGATCCTATATCGCGGAGGTGGCCGTCGGTCAGATCAGCGGATTCGGCATCGACAGCTACCTGCTCGGTCTGGAGGCGGCCCGGGCGGTCTCACGACGACAGGCGGCGCCTCCCCGGCGGTTCAAACGGGGCGCCAGAACGGTTGCGGCGCGGCGACGGCGATCCGTCGCGAATGCACAACGATCATGAGAGGGGCGGCGGCAGTATGATAGGGGCGGGCGAGTTTCGGGCGGGCGTGAGGGTGGAGATTGACGGGGAACCCTATCTGATCATCGATGCGGTGCACGTGAAACCGGCAAAAGGCGGCGCGTTCGTGCGCACCAAGTTCAGGAATCTCCGGACCGGCAATCAACTCGAACGCACCTACCGGGTCGTCGAAAAGTTCGACGAGCCGGAAATTGAAGAGCGACGGCTACAGTATTTGTACGAGCAGGCGGGCGAATGTCACTTCATGGACAGCCAGAATTACGAGCAGCTGTCGCTGACCGCCGATCAATTGGGGGAGAGCAAGAAATTCCT
>DATJYI010000155.1:0-5761 GCA_035499635.1 Nitrospiria bacterium
AGAGCGTGACGATGTGCAGGACGTTCAGGTGCTGGCGTTTGTATTCATGAATGCGCTTGACCTGGATATCGAACAACCAGCCGGGATCCAGTTCGATGCCGGTGTGGGTCTGAATATAGTCGGCAAGGCGCCGCTTGTTCGCCTGCTTGACCGCGCGCCACTCGCGCCGGAAGGCGGCGTCATCGGCCAGGGGCTCGAGCCGGTGCAACGCCTCCAGTTCCGTCAGCCATTCGTCGCTGATCGTGCGGGTGAGTAGCCCGCGCAAACCCGGATTGGCCAGCGCCAGGAAGCGGCGCGGCGTGACGCCGTTGGTCTTGTTGCTGAAGCGCGCCGGCCACAGCTCGTAAAAATCCTTCAGCACGCTCGCCTTGAGCAGGTCGGAATGGAGCGCGGCCACGCCGTTGACGGCGTGGCTCCCAGCGGTCGCGAGATGCGCCATGCGCACGCGCTTCTCGCCCTCCTCGCAGATCAGCGACATGCGCGATGCGCGGGCCTCGTCGCCGGGAAAGCGCGTCCGCACCTCATCGAGAAACCGGCGGTTGATCTCGTAGATGATCTCCAGGTGGCGCGGCAGCAGCTCGCGGAACATCGGCAGCGGCCAGGTCTCCAGCGCCTCGGGCAGCAGCGTGTGATTGGTGTAGCCGAAGGTTGCCACGGTAATGGCCCACGCCGTCTCCCACTCGAGCCGCCGCTCGTCCACCAGCAGCCGCATTAACTCGGCGACGCCGATCGACGGATGGGTGTCGTTGAGCTGGACGGCAAACCGCTGCGCGAACTGCTCCACCGGCGCGCCGGCCAGATCAAGGATCCGCAGCATGTCCTGCAGGGAGCAGGAGACGAAGAAATGCTGCTGCGCCAGGCGCAACCGCTTGCCGATCTCCGGCTCGTCGTTGGGATAGAGCACCTTGGTCACCGTCTCGGAGACCAGTTTTTCGTTGACCGCCTGATAGTAATCGCCGGTGTTGAATGCCTGGAAATCGAACGATTCGACCGCCTCGGCGCTCCACAACCGCAGGGTGTTGCAGGTGTTGACGCCGTAGCCCTGGATCGGGGTGTCGTAGGCCACTCCCTTCACCACCCGGTTCGGCACCCAGCGCACGCGAACAGTGCCCGCCTCGTCACGATAAGTCTCCGTGCGACCGCCCCAGTTGACGTAATAGGCGACATCCGGCTTTGCGATCTCCCAGGGGTTCCCATTCCGCAACCATTTGTCGGTGATCTCGGTTTGCCAACCGTCATGGATCTCCTGGTCGAAGATCCCGAATTCATAGCGGATGCCGTAACCGATCGCCGGCCGCTCGAGCGTCGCCAGCGAATCGAGATAACAGGCGGCCAGCCGCCCCAACCCGCCGTTGCCCAGCCCCGGCTCCTCCTCACAGGCCAGAACGGCGTCGAAATCCTGTCCGAGCCCGGCCATCGCCTCGCGGGCCTCCTGTTCGATGTTGAGATTGACCAGGTTGTTGCCCAGATGCGGCCCCATCAGGAATTCGGCCGACAGATAGCAGGCCACCTTGCCGCCCAGATTGAAATAGGTCTCGGTGGTGGCGATCCAGCGGTGCTGCATCCGGTCACGCACCGCCAGCGCGAGGGCTCGGTAATAATCGCGCGGCGTCGCGATCGCGGCCGGACGTCCGATGGAATAGCGCAGATGATCACGTACGGCTTGCCGTATATCGGCAGTCTGCAAGCCGTTTCGCACATCTGTATCACGCATTGCGGGGACGGACGAGGCTGAATTCGTTAATTTTTGTGACAGATTCGTCTCCATGGCAGCAGATCCGTATTGCCTGCTATATAAATGATAAGTTCAAGAATTGTGCCCGACCGAATAATTTAGCTAAACTTATTCTTTTCAATTGGTTAAATGCACAATCAGAGATTATTGAACTTTTTTTAGGGCAATTATCTGTGGCAATACGCCACATCGGTCATGAATGACTGGGGCAATATTTCCTTATTCTGCGTATGTCCTGCATGAGGATGAGCCGGGTCTGCCGGGGAAGGGAGTCCAGTCCAGACCGCGCATCCCGGTCACACCAGGTTCATTTTCTCGATGTGGTTGTCATTTTTCCCTCCTGTTTTGCAAAATAATAATAGGCACCCACGCTGAGGAAATTCGTCGCCACCGCGATAATGTTCCACAGAAACACAGGTCTCGACACAATCAACAACCCATAGTAGACCCAGAGAATCTGGAACGCGCCCAGAATCGCCGCCATTCTTGGATTCATGCCCTTGGTTGACCGTCGCCTGAGCATCGCGATTAAATCCGGTACTGCGGCAAAGGTGGTGCCGAACCCCGCCACCAAGCCGATGACCTCGGATCGCTGCAACCTGGGGATGAGCAGGCTCTCCATGTCGTGTATGGCCAATTCCCCACAGCCCGCGAGGATGAACACGCCGAAGAAGAGAAGACCCAGCGCCGGTTTTTTGAAATGATTCCTGTCCGCCTGGTCCGGCCGACCGTCCTGCACGACGGCGATCACAGGGCATGCACCTGGAACAGATGGCATTGCCACGGTTTCAGGTCGACGTACAGTCCGGCGTCCCGCATTTCATCCCCGCTGCGGTCGAAGGATTCACCAGACAGCAGATCGTTGAGGCGCCAGCTCTTTCCTCTCAGCTCATCCCACGGCAGATGGACACGCGCCTGGGCGGCGTCCTGCCGGAAATTGATGACGATGAGGTCGCGTTCATCCTCCTTGACCCAACACCAGGCCAGAAGGTTCAGGCAACTCTGATTGTCGGGCCAGCCGCTCCGCTCACAGAGGCGCCATTCACCATTCCGAAAGACATCGCGATTGACCGCTTTCAGCAGACGACTATAAAAGGCCGCGAGCTCCTGATCGACCGGCTCCGCCGGACGACGGCCCAGAAAAACGGGCAGCCGCACTTTCCTCCCTTCGAATTGCCCCTCGTGCAGCAGCCTGGCCCCGGTGAGAGTGAGGATCGCCACGGCGGCCGCGCGTCCTTTACCGTCCGGAAACGTGGCGGCCGCCCTGGGCTCGTCATGGTTCTCGATGAACCGGACCATGCCCTGCTGGTAGGCAGGATCGGCAAGGAGGTGCAACCGCACGCTCTCGGCATCCCCGTGTTCCATCCGGTCATAGAGTTTTTTGTCGTAGCAATGATCAAAACCCTGTTGTTGCAGTTCCCACTCGAGGTCCCAGTAAGCCTCGGCGACGAACCTGAACTCCCGGTGCCGCTCTTTGACCGCCGGGATCACCGTCGTCCAGTAGTCGTTGACCGGTTTGACCCCCGCGCGGGCCCCCCAGGTGCGCTCGAAAATATTGTTCAGCATGAGCATCGCCATGTCGCACCGGATCCCGTCGCACTGTTCGGCGATGTCAGTCACTGTCTCGACCACCGCCTGACGGAGCCCCGGCTGAAATGCGTTGAGCTGGAGCACGTCGGGCCAGGGCGCAAAATAGGGATCTCTCCCAAGGGCCAGAACCTTGCCGCCGGCCTGGAAAAACTCGCCCGGCTTCTGTGCCAGATCATCGGCATTCCCCTGAACGAAGTAGTCGGGATGGTCGATGACCCAGGGATGGTCCGGCGCCACATGGTTGGGAACAAAGTCAAGAATCAGGCGCAGCCCGCGTTCACGGAGCAGGCGTCGTGCGGCGGCGAGCCCCTTCGGACCGCCGAGGTGTTCATCGACGACGTAGCGGCGCACGCAGTAGGGCGAGCCGGTATTATCCTTCGGCGAAAAGTCCGGGAGGGCCCTCCGGAAATCCTCGAGGAGCCCCCTGTTTCGCATGGAGACCTCAATGCCGGCCGGGCTTCGCTCCCAGACGCCCATGAACCAGACGGCGTCAACGCCATGCGCGGCGATGGCATCCCACTCCTCCTTCGGCACCGTGGCCAGGTCCACGGTCTTGTGGTATTTCCGGCTCAGCTCACCCAGCCAGACCCAGGTGTTGATCTCATAAATTACCGGATGCTTAGGCCATGTGTTCATCTCCTCTCCCTTCCGGCGCCGTGTGCGCCCTGATTGAACTCGGCATCTTCCCACTGCCAGCATTGAAGACCAGGCCGATCAGAAAGGGCGGGTCGCCCGGCCTTGACATCGGCCAGGCCTCCGCGCGCCCCGAGCGGGATGGCGAGCGTCGGCTGGATGATGAAGCGAAAACGTCCTGGTCCCGGTGAAATCGCCGCGGCAGCTCCTCCAGGAATCGCCTTAAGAACAGGTATACGCGGCCTGTCTCGATGGTGCCCACAATTGCACGCGGTATTGCGGCAGCGATCACGAGAAGCGCCGGCACCGTCACGATGGTCTCGCGTCGCAGCGTGATGTCCTTGGACATCATGAGACTTCCACTGTCCAGAATCTTGGCCCCTGCATCATCCTTTCACCAATTCCGGCGGGTTGTAAACGCGGAAAACTGCGATCCCGCTTTCTTTCTGACCCGTCTTGCATCATTCCACTGGATCCCGGTCTCAGCCGGTCATTGAAGAATAGCTCCGGGAATGGCTCTGGAGCGGGCCTAAGTCCAGCGCGTCTGCCAGTTCCGCCACTCTTGCCGGTTGTGTGTATCCGAATTGTAAAAAAAATGCCGTGCGGTCAAACATGAGCGGCCTCTGTGGTCGTAGATTGGTAGACGTTTTCGTAACGGCTCAATGCCCCTTTTTTCCCGGCCGTGAGCTGTTTGTCGGGCATCATTTCCTCCGTGGACGGCGCGCCCACTATGTTTCCAATTTGTAGAGAATGACGAACCAGGCCGCCAAGAAGCCAACCGAAACGGCGATTGGCAGCAAGTGCCCCAGCACTGTCACCAGATTCTGATGCTTGAGAGCCGGCCAATCCAACTCCTTCGCCTCAGCCATTTTGCAAATTCGATCGCCCTCGGCGCGCCATTGCCAGATCGCGTAGGTGGCCGCACCCACGGCCACCAAGACCAGGAACGGGAGAAACACGCCCACGACGGGAATCACGGTGAGCAGGAGCCTGACCGCCGCGCCCGCCGAGGTGCTCACAACACCCTTCAGCCCCACGAGCGTCGCAAACGTTCCGAACAGGAACGACTGCGAGATGACCAGCCAGCTCATGCGCAGTCCTATTAGGTCGTCTTCGTGCTTTATCTGAGCATCAATCAGATTGAGCTTAGCTATTATCGTGTCTTCACCCATGGGACCATCCCCCTTGCTCAGTTCACCCGCTGCACCGCGGGCGGTGTCCATAAGCCGTCGGTAACGCCGGGACGAGAGGTCGGGTTGCTCGTCCGCCGCCGGCTCGGCGATCGCGATGAACGCGGCGCACGACGTGGCGATGCCAACGAATGACCACTTCTTGAGCAGCCGTCTGGAATTTATTCCTTTTCATTTATCACCCCATGCTTGTTCGGAACCGTGAGAAGTAACGACGGACACAATGCCCGGACTACGCGCTCATTTCTTTGCCTCCCCGCTATGGGCGCCCTTCTTGAACGCGGTCCGCTTGCCGCCCTCCAGTGCCCGCTTGGCGTCCAGCATGCCGAACAACTGGATGGTCTTGGCCACGAGTCCGGTCCAGCCGGTCTGATGGCTGGCGCCCAGCCCGGCGCCGTTGTCGCCATGGAAGTATTCGTAAAAGAGAATGTGATCGCGCCAGTGCGGATCGGTCTGAAATGTCTCTGATCCACCGTAGACCGGCCGCCGGCCGCGACCGTCCCTCAGGAAGATCCGGCTGAGCCGGTCGGCGATCTCCTTGCTCACCTCGAACAGGTTCATCCTCTTCCCGGACCCCGTGGGGCACTCGATGGTAAAGTTGTCGCCGTAGTAC
>DATJYI010000156.1:0-2500 GCA_035499635.1 Nitrospiria bacterium
CGTCATGACGAAAAAACTCTACATCCAGACCTACGGCTGCCAGATGAACGACCACGATTCCGAGCGGATGGCCGGTCTGCTCGAGCCCGACGGCTATACGGTCACCGACCGGATGGACGACGCCGACCTGATTCTGATGAACACCTGCAGCATCCGGGACAAGGCGGAGCAGAAGGCCTTCAGCGAATTGGGCCGCATCCGTGAGCTCCAACGGCAAAGGCCGGAGCTGATCGTCGGCGTGGCCGGCTGCATGGCGCGCCAGGAGGGGGCCGCGCTGCTCGAACGCCATCCCTGGATCCGGCTGGTCTTCGGCTCCAAGCAGATCGACCGGCTGCCCGGCCTGCTGCGCGAATCGACCGGAAGCGGTCGGGCGGTGATCGCCCTGGACGATCCGATTGGAATCGCGCCCACGCTGCCGGCCCGGCGCAAACCCGGCGTCCGCGCCTGGGTTTCCATCATGGAAGGGTGCGAGAACCGCTGCAGTTTCTGCGTCGTGCCCCACAGCCGGGGGCGGGAGCGGAGCCGGCTGAGCGGGGAGATCGTGGAAGAGGTGAGGGAACTGGCCCGGCAGGGCTACAGGGAGGTGACGCTGCTGGGGCAGAACGTCAATTCCTATGGCCGCACATCAACAGAAGGGACCGATTTTGCCGGTTTACTCAGCCGGCTGGACGGCATCGAAGGGTTGGATCGAATCCGCTTCACCACCTCGCATCCGTCGGCGGTGACCGACCGGATGATCCGGGCCATGGCCGAGCTGCCGTCCGTCTGCGAACATCTGCACCTGCCGCTGCAATCCGGCTCCGACAGGATCTTGGAGCGGATGAACCGCGAGTACACCCGGGGGGACTACCGGAGGAAGGTTGAGGCGCTCCGGAGGGCGGTGCCGGGACTGGCGCTGACGACCGATATCATTGTCGGCTTTCCCGGCGAGACGGAGGAGGAGTTCGAAGAGACGCTGGAGGCCGTCGCCGAATTCGGCTTTACCGGTCTGTTCGCTTTCAAATATTCGAAACGCCCCCATACCCCCGCGCTTGAATTGGACGGCCAGCTGGACGAAGCGGTGAAAGCGGTCCGCTTGCAGCGGCTGCTGGCCCTTCAGCAGGAATTGGTGGCCGAGCGGCAGCGTTCGCTGGTGGGCACGATCCAGGACGTGCTGTTCGAAGGAACGAGTCAGTCGATGCCGGGCCGACTCTTCGGCCGGACGCGGGCGAATGACCAGCTTCATGTGGAGGCGCAGGCCTCGCTGATCGGTCGGCTGTCGCGGGTGGCCGTCACGCAGCGCCGGGCCCACCGTCTTGAAGGCGTGCTGTCGGCGGCATGAGTGGCCGTCTGAGCCGGTTGGTCGACCACCTGATTCGAAGGTGGCCGTTTCTCGAAACGCCGTTGGCGGCGTGGCTGGCCTTGGCGGGCTATGCCGGACTGATCTATTTTCTCTCTTCACGGCAGTTCGGTCCGATCCTGGCAGGATTACCGCCGCACTCCGACAAACTCATTCATATGATCGAGTACGCCGTGCTCGGCATGCTCACGTATCATGCGGTGGGAACCGCAGGCTGGGCGCCGAAAGGGGCCTGGCGCATCGTCCTTGTCATCGTGATCGGCATCGCCTACGGCGCCAGCGATGAATTTCATCAATCGTTTGTGCCGACTCGGAGCCCGGACGTGCACGATGTGATGGCCGATGCGGCCGGCACCGCCATTGGCGCGTGGCTGCTGTCACGCGTGAATCGCAACAGAGTGGCGTCACACGGGACAACTTCGCGCCAATCGATTGAGAAGTGAGAGGTTTTGCTGCCTAATTCTTCAGCACTTCGCTCGAAACGGCCACAGATGTGGGCCGGATGAATAATTCACAGAGTTAATCACAGTTAATTCACAATACTTGTGGAAAAGTCTCTTCCTCCATCCGCTCGAAATACAGTTTGGCCTGCTCGCAGGCCATCGCGGAACCGAACAACACCAGTTCATCGCCCGGTTCAAGCCTCGTGACGCCCGATGGCACGAACGGCGTTCCGTTGCGAATGATCGCCGTGATCACGCATTCCGCCATGGGTTTGACCGTGGCAAGCGAACGGCGTGCGAGGGGTGATCGCTTCGGAATGATGGCGACGAGTTCCATTAATCCCGCCGTATGCAGCCGGCGCCGCAGAGGCGCGCCCGTTTCCTCCGGCGCTTCGAGGTTGAGGGCGGCCAGTTGTTGGGTCAGTAATTCCAGCCTGGCCTGCAGCCGTTCGATTTCTCCCGAGACCCGGATCAATTCGGGATCGTCGGAGGGAATCGTCCCGCTTGAGGCATGCGTCACCGCATCGCCTGCGGTTCCCGGTTTCAGCGCCAGTTCTGACACACGACGGCCGAATTCACGGTAGACAACCAGCAGCTCTCGGTTGAGTTCCCATAATGCAATCCGAAGCCGTGCCAGCTGGACGGCGCGATCGGTTCGCGTGGCGACTTCACGGACGGCGGTTGTGAGACCGGTCCAGCCGGCTTTGAAATGTCTTTT
>DATJYI010000157.1:0-5789 GCA_035499635.1 Nitrospiria bacterium
TCGCTCAGGTAGAAGACCATGCCGGTCAACTGGCCTTGGTAGAAGCCCAGCAGCGGAGGCGCATTGCCGGTCGGCGCTTGAGAGGAGGTGGGCGACGCCCAAACCTGGCCCAGCTGACTCTGGCACGGAATGATCGGCAGGTATTGTTTGGGCGGGGTTGCGGGCGCCAGCTGCAGGAGTGCCCCGGCCACGCCCTCCCGTGCCGGCAGTCCCAGCCCGAGCAGCACAATGACGACCGCCGTCAGGCGGAGCGCTGCGGGCTCCCGACGAGGAGAATGACGGCCTAGCATGACGGAGCCGTTCCCGTCGAACCGACGTTCAGATAAACCCAGAGCTGGTAGTAGGGGCCCTGAAATTGGCCAGACAGCGGCGAAGAGCGGGGGAACGGACTTCCCTGAGAATATTGAAATGAGACGAACCTGACAGGAAGCGCGCCCAGATCACCCAGCGCGGTCAGGGATTGACCATCCCTGATAAACTGCTCCTGCAGTAAATAGAGGACGGCGGTCAACCCGCTTTGGTTGTAAAAGAGCAGTTCGATGGGACTGCCGGGCTGGAGCGTGTTCTGTTGGTAGGGCCGTCCAAGGTGCCGGTTGCAGCCGTCAAGCTGGTGATAGCCGGTCGGCGGCGAGTGGAGGGCGGGCGAGTCAAGGCCGAAGGCCGGGCCTGAAAGGATCAGCAGGCAGGCCGCCAGACCCAAGCTGATCGCGAATAGGGCCGCCGGCACGGCAATCGAACGCGTCGAAGCGAGCATCAGCCGAGTCCTTGCGCAAGTAGTCGGTGAATCAACCTTTGCAAATGCTATCATCACACCCGAGTGAAATCAACTCCTGGGCCGGCAGGCACCCGGTGATGAGCCGTCGTGAATCGTGAACCATGCGGTCGCTTACGGGGCCAGATCGATCAGCCAGAGCGCTTCGTGGCCCGAGCGTGCGGAGACGAAGACGAGCCGACGGCCGTCGGGACTCCATTGTGGATAATGATCGGCCGAGGGTGAGTGCGTCAGTTGCTGGAGGTGTGGCTCGGCACCGTCGCCCGCAGCGGCCGCGGAAAACTCCATGACCCAGATGTCGGAATTGCCGGTCCGGTCTGACGTGAACGCCAGAAATCGTCCGTCGGGACTCCAGCTCGGCTGCATTTCCTGTGACGGGCCGCTCAGGAGCGGCCTCGCCTCGCCGGTTGAGAGGGTCAACAGCCAGAGCTTCGCCGTGCCCGACCGATTGGAGGCGAAGACGAGTTTCTTCCCGTCCGGACTCCAGGCGGGTGGAGAAAAGACGATGCCGTCGTTCGACAGCGTGCGACTCTCCCGGCTGGGCACCGCCATCGTCCTGAGCTCAAACGAGGGCGGGCCGGTGGGCAGGTAGAGATACGCGAGCCGGGTGCCGTCCGGGCTCCAGACGGGGAAAAAGTATTTGCCGTCCGCCGGGCTGAACGGCTCGGCCGGTTCGGGCTGTAGAGGGTTGAGCCGCCACAGATTCGGCCAGATCCGGTGAACCCTGTCGGAGGAGAAGACCAGCCAGCGGCCGTCCGGGCTCCAGGCCGCGGTGTATTCGCTCGAAGGTTCGTGCGTGAGCTGCCGGAGTTGCGTGCCATCCGGATGCACCGTCCAGATGTCCCAGTTGCCCGCGGCGTTGCTCATCAACGCCAGACTGGTCCCGTCGGGACTCCAGGAGGCAAAGCGTTGATCGCCGCTCAGGCCGGGAATGGGGTGGACATTGACCGTCCTGAACAGCAGGGGCGCCGGACGGAAGGAGGCGCAACCCGCCGCGGCGAGGATCAGGCCCCACGCAACGATACGCCGGCAGGACGGCCGTCGCGCGGGGCGCCGGGGCACTCTACTGCAGGCGCAGAACTGCGATCTCACCCCGCCCATCGCGATTGACGGCCGTATAGGCGAGACTGTTTCCGTCGGGGCTCCAGGCGAGATAGAAATAGCCGATGCCTTCGATGAAATGACTGTCGATGTTGTACCGCGGCTCCCAGTGACCGGACAAGTCCCGCGTGAGCTGGACCTGATTGGTCCCGTCGGCATTCATGACCCAGATGTCGCGGGTGCCGCTCCGTTGCGACACAAAGGCGATTTTGCTTCCATCCGGACTCCAGGCGGGAATCATGTCCCGCTGGGGCGTCGTGGTCAGGCGGCGGTAGGGCCCCGTGGGTGTGGCGTCGGCGCTGATCTCGTAGAGGTCGCCGTTGCCGGAACGGGTGGAGACAAAGACCACGGCGCGATTATCCGGACTCCAGGTCGGACCCCAGTCGCCGTTGCCCCCCGTGGTGAGCTTGCGCTGGTCGCTGCCGTCGGCGTTCATCGTATAAATGCTGTATTCGAAATCCCGGTAGGAGACAAAGGCGATTTTTCGGCCGTCACGGCTCCAGGCAGGAGCCAGATCGGCGCGCGGATGCGTCGTCAGTTGCCGGGCCTGCGCCTGCGGGTCCGCCACCCCCAGGGTCCAGATATCCCAATTGCCCGAGCGGTCCGATGCAAAGGCGATCGTGGCGCCGTCCGGGCTCCACGCCGGATAACGTTCCTCGCCCATTCCCGTCGTCAACTCGCTGAGGCCCGTCCCGTTGCGGTTCATCATCCAGAGCTTGTACGAACCGGAGCGGTTGGAGACGAAGACGATTCTCGACCCGTCGGGACTCCAGGTGGGGGTCAGATGATCGTAGTGATCCTGCGTCAGATACGTGACGCGGCTCTCCTGCCCGATGAAATCGAAATGGACACCGCCGCCCCACTGGCACCCGGCAAGCAAGAGGCCGACGCTGACGGCGGCAAGGCGAAGTCGGGAAAGCAACATGGACGGGCCAAAGTGTAAAGGAACGCCCGGGAACAAGTCAACACGGTCGACGATTGAATCCCGCCGATCCGTGCTCGCCTTGCTTTGACGATCCACGCTGTGCTATGAGGGCTGGAGTCCGGCGATGGAACGAGAGGACCAGTGTTTCTCCCCCTGAGGAAGCCCCCTCCACCGTCCCCCGTTCAATGGAGTGTATCGGGAGGAGTGTCGGTGTGCGTGTTGATCCTGTGTCTGTGGAGCTCGCCGGCTGGGGCCGGCGCGTCGGCGGACGGAGTCCGATTCACCGACGTCACCAAGCGGGCGGGAATCGGATTCGTGCAGACGAACGGCGCCGCCGGGCAGAAATTCTATCCGGAAACATTCGGGTCGGGCGTCTGCGTGATCGACTACGATCGGGACGGCTGGCCTGACCTTTTCTTTGTGAACGGCCGCGTGTGGACCCCGGAAGAACAGCGCGCAGCCGCCGCGCCGCAGCCGCCCCGTCGACCGCCTGCGCCGCCGTCACATCCCGCCCTCTATCACAATAACCGCGACGGGACCTTCACCGACGTCACCGGACCGGCTGGCCTTGCCTTCGAATCCTACGGCATGGGCTGCGCCGTCGGAGATTATGACAACGACGGATTTCCGGACTTGGCGGTGACCGGATACGGCGCCGTCCGTCTCTTTCACAACACCGGCAAGGGCGCCTTTCTCGATGTCACGGAGGCGGCTCGATTGTCCGACACGGGCTGGAGCACCTGCGCCATCTGGTTCGACTACGACGGCGACGGCGATTTGGACCTCTTCGTCTGCCACTATGTGCAGTGGTCGCCGCACACGGATCTGGCCTGCCGGTTGAGCGGCTCGGTGAAGTTGTTTTGCGGCCCCGATCCCTATCGCGGCGAATCCAACCGGTTGTACCGGAACGACCTGGTGAACGGCCGGCGCGTCTTCACCGATGTCACACAAGCGGCCGGCCTGCTCAATCCGAACGGCAAGACCCTGGGCGCCGCGCTGATTGACTATAACGATGATGAGCGGCTCGATCTGATTGTGGCGAACGATCAGGTTCCGAACTTTCTCTATCGGAACAACGGCGACGGCACGTTCACGGACGACAGTCTGCTCCTGGGCCTGTCCGTCGGCCGGTTCGGCGTGGCCAAGGCCGGCATGGGCGTTGACGCCGCGGATCTGTTCAACGACGGCGGCATAGCCATTCTGGTAGGCAACTTCGCCGGAGAAGGGCTGACGCTCCATCTTCGTGACCGGCCAGCCGTATCACCGCCCGCCGCGCCGCCGGCGCCGATGGCGTCCGCCGTTCTCTTCAAGGACCAGGCGCCCCGGCTTGGCCTGACCAGGCCGAGCCTGCCCTTCCTGACGTTTGGCGTGGCATTCTTCGACGCCAATCTTGACGGCCGGCTGGACATCGTGGCCGTCAATGGCCACGTGGATGCGGACCTCGTGAAGAGTCTGGAGCGTCATGTCACCTACCGGGAACGGCCGCTGCTGTTTCTGGCGGAGTCCGGCCAGCCTCCCTATGCGGAGGTCGGAGAGGCGGCGGGCCTGTCGACGCCGATGGTGGGCCGGAGCGTCGTCTATCTCGATTATGACGGGGACGGCGATCTCGACCTGGTCTTTACCGACAACGGCGGACCGGCCCGCCTGTATCGCAACGAAGGGAGACCGAAGGGCCACTGGCTGCGGATGACCTTGCGCGGCACCGCCAGCAATCGGGATGCGATCGGCGCCGTCGTCAAATTAACCGCCGGGGGCGTGACCCAGCGCCGCATGGTCAAAAATAGTTCGGGCTACCTGTCACAGAGCGAATCCACGTTGACGTTTGGATTGGGAACGCGCGACACCGCCGAGCGTATCGAGATCCATTGGCCCAGCGGTCGGGTCCAAATATTGGAGCAGGTGGGCGCGGATCAGCGGCTGGTGGTGTCTGAGCCGTGAGAGAAAAGCGGGAAAGTGGCGAGGGGCGAAGGGTAAGGGGCAGTGTGCGCACAATGCAGTATGTATGCTTGCAGATGGTGGTGGCGATGGTTCTAGAAGCATGCTCATTTTTATCCCATGCCCCCGGCTCCGTGCCTCGTAATCCTGTCCCTTCTGGAATGGTCTTTATTCCGGGTGGGTCGTTCCTCATGGGCAGCAAACCGATGGACGGGGTGGTCGGGTTGGAAATCGGGGTCGATGAATTGCCGCAACACCAGGTTGACCTGCCGGGCTATTTCATCGACCAATACGAGGTCACGATCGGCGCGTATCGGACGTTTGTCACGGCGACGGGCCGCCGGCCGCCTAGGATCTGGGCCGATCCGCTTTATCCCAAATCGTCCGATGATCACCCGGTTGTTGACGTGAACTGGTACGACGCCGACGCGTACTGCCGCTGGGCGGGCAAACGGCTTCCGACCGAGGCGGAATGGGAGAAGGCCGCGCGCGGCGCCGACGGCCGCCGCTGGCCCTGGGGCGACCGGTGGATTCCCGGCGCCGCCAATATCCAGGGCGACCGGCGCCACTGGACGGCGCCCGTCGGCAGCTATCCGACGGACAAAAGCCCCTACGGCGTTTTTGACATGGCGGGCAACGCCATGGAATGGACCGAGTCGTGGTACACCGCCTATCCCGGCAGCACGGTGAAGCGGCTGGCCTTCGGCAAGCACTTCAAAGTCCTCAAAGGCGGTTCGTGGATGTCACCGGTCGCTCCGTTCACCCATGCGGCCAGCCGGTACGGCATCGGCCCAAAGTGGGACCATCCGCACTTCGGCTTTCGCTGCGCGAAGGATCAATAGGATCCAGGCATGAGGTAAACGTATTGAAAGTGAAGGAAAAGAGATTGGAATCCTTTCGCTCGACCTCCCGCGTCAGGGCCAGGATCCGCCTCATATAACAAGGCGAGTATCCCTTGAAAGCAAGTAGCTGGATGCGGTATTATTTTACTTGCTTATGGGTATCCCATTCCGAGTCAAATCTTGGTGGCATAGAACCAAGTCTGCTTTTCCAGCC
>DATJYI010000158.1:0-18471 GCA_035499635.1 Nitrospiria bacterium
TTTTCAAGACTGCCGGCCTGGCTGATGGCCGCGGAAAGACGATTGAGGGCGTCGACCTGCGTGTCGCGCTTCTGAAGCGCGGCAGCCAAATCGGTTGCGCCTGTCACAGGATTCAGGCCCATCATCCCCTCGCTGATGACCATACGGCTCGTCGTATTTATTGTATCGAAACAACGCGCTAAAATCAAAACCCCATGGCATCCCCCCTTCTGTAGGGGTCATGGCGATCGGCTAATGCGGATAGCCCACTTTCACCCGCGCCCGGCTGCTTCGAACCTTTGGCAGATCGTCGGTCATGATATAGGAGTCCGCCGCGATCACCATGGTCTGGTGCGGGGGCACATAGCGGTTGTACACATTGCGAGCCAGCGGCACGCCCCGCGCGTCGAGCAAATCATAATAGACGTAGACCCGCTGCCGCCGGTCAGAGTTGTTCCTGACCGTGGCGCTCCAGACAAACTTGGTCTTGCCGATCCGCTCCCACACCTCGTCAGGCCGCCATTCATGGTGGAGGATCTCGACCGTCGGCACCGGCTTCCCGGCCGAGTCCGCAGGCGCGTCCGGTCCGGCAGCGGACGCGCCTGGCGGCAGACAGAAGCGACCGACCGCAAGGCTCGACGCCAGCAGTCCCACAGCCGACCACACCAGCCAGACTCGCCCGACGCTCACGGCGCCGGCTCCAGCGGGACCGGGCCCAATCCGAAAGGACGCTGCCGTTCCTTCGGCGTCGCCAACCGGCGGTAGAGGGCTTGAAACGCCTCAGTCGACAGCGCCGGATCAACCAGTTGGGTGAGCTCTTCCGGGCTGATCGCGATCCACGCCAGCTCGGCGGTGTCGGTCGATCCGACCTTGACCCAGCGGTGAGGCAGGATGTCCTGCCGGATCAGCCGGGTGACGCCGGTGCCGTAGGCGGTCGCGGCGCGGATCGCCGCCCGGCCGACCGACGCGCTCACGCATTTGCCGATGCCGATGTTTGAGGGCGGATCGAGAAAGGGGAAAAATTTAATCCGAACGGTCACCGGCTCGCCGGCGCCCTTCAACGCCTGCGTGACCTCATCGGCCCGGTTCTTGTGCTTCGAGGACAGAACGAATTCGACCGTGGACGGCTTGCCGGGCTCTTCGTCGGCACACGCATCGGTTGAAGAGGCGGCCGTCGATTGGGCCCACACCGGCGCGCCGGCCAGCAGGCCCGCCGCCACCATCCACCAGACCGCTCGGCGACCGCGCATGGTGCATGCCCTCGTTGTCAGTGGTTCGGCTCGGCGGCCGATGCGCGCGCGGCGGGCCGGTCATGGGAAAATTCGGGGGAGGATTCGGGGGAGGATTTAGGGGGAGATTTGGCGTTGAGCTGCTCCAGGTAGCGACGGGCTTGCGCATTGGACGGTTCCAGATCCAGAACGTGTTGAAACGACTCAGTCGCCGCTGCCTTCAATTCGCGCTGTTCATTCACACCCGTCAATGTGGCGGCGAGCAGAATCTGCGCTTCACCCAACGAGAGAAACACCTCCGGCGAGGATTCACGCACCTCCGACAACGTCGTGTATTCGTTCACCGCGTCGGCGTACTGGCCGTTGTTCAGGTAGTACCGCGCCAGGTGTTCGCGGGCCTGGGATTCGTTGGGATCGTCATCCAGCAGCTTTTTCCATTGCTTCACGGCCTGGTCCCATTGCTTCCGGCGCTCGTAGATGATGCTGAGATTGTAGCGGGCCTCAGACAGCGACGGGTCAATCATCAAGGCGTCATTATATTCCGCCTCCGCTTTGTCGTCCTCCTTGCGGTGAAAATAGATCGTCCCCAGGCCGGCATGCACCGCGGCGATGCGCGGCGACAACTCATTGGCCTTCCGGTAGGCGGCCAGTGCTTCGTCCTCCTTGCCCTGCCGGAGATAGACGTGGCCGAGCGAGACCAGCGGGTGCTCGTCCTGTGGCGCCAGTTGCCGGGCCAGTTCAAACTCCCGCGCCGCGTCATCAAGCGATTGCCGCTCCAGATAGAGGCGCCCCAGCCAGTAATGCACCACGCCGCTCTTCGGGTAGCGCAGGACCAGCTCCTTGTAGAAGTGAATCGCCTGCGGGCCCTGCCGCAGGGCGATGAAGGTCATGACGAGGGCCTGATGATAGCGGTGCGTGTCCGGATCCCACGTCACGGCCCGTGTCAACTGCTCCACCGCCTGATCGAGCCGGTGCTGTTTGTTCAGATCGACGCCCTCCTGGTACGCGGCTTCGGCGGCCGCTTTGAGCGAGGCGTCATCCCGGCTCCAGAGCGTCAGCACACCCATGCCGGCCAGCAGGGCCAGTCCGGCCGCCCCCCCCACCATCCATTTGACCCAGCGCGGTCGTCGACTCATCGTCTGCTTCATCGAGGAAGATCCGTGCATACGGTAGCAAGTGGACCCGGAAAAGGCAACTGTTCATCGAATGACGATGGGGAATGACAAAGGGGAATGACGGAGGGCCGACGATTCGGGATTCGGCCTGGCTCAACCGGAGCGCTTTCCCCTTCTCGTCATGCGGAGTGCCCGCCCCGTTCCTCTATTTCACCGATACCGCGCAACGGAAGCCGACGTCGGCGACCCGAGACGTGGGATAATCGTACGACCGGAAGGAGGCCCGTGCGATAATCGAAACCACCTTCAAATACTGATTCGAGGCAATGTGCCCGATGCTCATGAATGACAGACCCCGGTTGACCCGGTAGGTGGTCCCGAAATATTCATTCACGGCCCGGTTGCCGGAATAGGGCTGATACCAGCTGTCCGTCCATTCCCAGACATTGCCGATCATGTCATAGACGCCATAGGGGCTTTTCCCGGCCTCGTACTGACCGACGGCCCTCGGAGAGCCCGCGATGCTCGGCCCGGTCGCAATGTTGGCGCGGGACGGATCGAACATGTCACCCCAGGGGTACTTCAATCCCTTCGGCCCCCGCGCGGCCTTTTCCCACTCGGACTCGGTCGGCAGCCGCATTCGCTTCCAGCGGCAAAAGTCGGCCGCCTCATACCAGCTCACGTAGACTACAGGCAACCGAGCTTTCCCTGGCGGGAACGTTCCATTGACCCAATCCGGAGGGGGGCGATAGCCGGCCTTCACAAATTCCTGATAGTCGGCGTTGGTGACTTCGTATTGGCCGATGTAATATGCGGGCAGATCAATCGTCCTGAGCGGGTGTTCATCCTCATACCAGGGATGCGGAAAGCCGACACCCAGGGCATCCTGATGCACGTCCCTCTCATCGGTGCCCATGAGAAACGGGCCGGCCGGGATCAAGACCATGCCGGGAGGGGGCGGATGCTGACAGCCCGCACATGCCACAGCCAACCAGCCGATGAACATGAGCGTCACGGTGTGACGTGACGCGGGCGCGACGGTCCGTCCCAATCCCGGAGGCAGCATGCAGTGACGCTGTGACATGATAATGTACGTGATTCGAGACGACGACTGCCTTCATAGCATACGCCGGAGCGGTCGTCGGTCGCAAGACGCCGGCCCATGAATGCGAACGGACTCAGTCCACGTTAGGATCGGAAAGCCGGGATGTGCGGAGTCGATTCCCACGGGCAAACCCGCTCAGGGTGAACCCGTGGCACTTTGAACAATGCGCTTCGTGCGTAAAACTGTATTCACCCCCGCCTAAAGGCGGGGTCCTCTTCCGCCAGAGGCGGATCGCGCCGCCCGTGGGAATCTACCCAGCGAGCATCGCGAATGTGAGGGGAAGGCTCAGGGGCGTGGGGGGCATCGGAGAACGTGGTGCTGACTCCGCACGGGCCCCCACATCAAAAGTCGGCGACGCGAGCCCCTGCAATAGAAACGGGCTCGGCCCGTTTACCTGCGGGACTCGGTTGGGAAGATCAGCCGGCTGAGCTGGTCCAGTCGCTTCGGGATGACCACCATTTGCTGCTGGGCCGTGCGCGCGCGCAGATCGTGAAGCAATGACACATAATAATCCTGTGGAAAATAGTACCGGCTCACCGCCAGGCTGAATACCAGGAACAGGCTGAACATCAGCGTCAGTTCCAGGCGGTGCCATGCCCCGCTCACACCTTTCATGCGCATGCGATTGATGGCGGCATCGACCCGCTCCCGGATCGGCTGTTTTTTCAACGGGTCGATGCAGACCTTCACGGCGTCATAGATGCTGCCGATCCACACCAGCAGAATGGGCGGCACCAGGACCCAGGCCACGAACAACGCGCCTTCGGCAAACCGACGATCCACCTCATTGCTCAAGGTCGGCCACAGGAAGGGAACGACCAACGCCACGGCCACGGCGAACAGGCCGCCCACGGCGGCAATTAGAAAACAGACGCCTTTCTTCGTCTGGCCGTTCAGGAACTGCCCCCACCCGGGGATCAATAACGAACAGACGGCGGGCAGCAACGGATTTCTCACCCCCTCGTACATAATCACCCCATCATCGAGCGCGGCGCCGTAATAGGCCTGCACGGCATTGATGACCCACACCATCAAACCGGTCAGGAAAAAAATGCCCAGCGCAGCCAGGATCTCCGTGGCGGTGATATCGAGCGTGGCCAGTCCCGATTCAATCGACGTCCAGTCGTACACGACCACGGCGGGAATGAGATAAAAATTCACCATGGCGAGCAGATAGAACAGACCCAATTGCCACTGTCGATTATAAAACTGGCCGCCTCCCCAGACCCAGAGCGACAAACTGAACGCCACGGCTGGATTTTTCTCCAACCCATCATGCACGGCCGGCGAGGGGGATGAGGTCGTGGGGGACGAGGTCGGGGAGGCATCATTGAGAAGCCAAACAGTCTCCCCCCCAATGTGCGATGGTTTGGCCATAATGTGGAAAAATATAGCAGGAGAACTGCAAACTGTCCAGAAATCAACCTCGAATTTAACTGGTTGATTTATCATCGCTTTTATGAGTCACCGTTCCTGGTGAAGTCAGGCCGCCCGATCGAGCGAACAATGTGGCGGCAGTCGCCAAGGCGATGACCCCGCCGAACACGACTACCCCGAGGAATTGGAGCCAACCGACAGGCGTACGGGGGAGGAAAAACGCGACCACCGGCGACAGGAGATCGAATCCTTGTTCCGGCGCGGTGTGGTAGTGCTTCATGGCGGTCAGCATGGCGACGGCGAACGCGCCGGCCAGAAACCCGATCAGGCCTCCGATGACGGCACGGGAGGCCAAATCCGTCCGACCGAGTGGGAGCGCCGCCCCGACGGTCTCAATGTCGAACCGGGGATCACGTGCACCAAGGGGGGAAAAACGCTGCAACAGAAGCAAGCCCGGCACGCCGGCCGCCATCGTGATGAGAAAGAAATTTCTCCAGCCGACCGCATCGACGAGCACGCCCGTGACCGGCCCTGCGAAGATCCGCGGCACCGCAAACAGGCTGGAGAAGAGGGCATACTGCGTGGCGGAAAAGCGCTTCTGCGTCATGCGTAGCAACAGCACGCTGAAGGCTCCGGTCCCCATTCCGGTCGTCAAGCTTTCAAACCCCATGGCGGTATACATCAAGGGACGATTGACGCCCACCCCGGCCACGGCCACGTACCCGAGCGTGGCCAGGGTCTGCAGCACGCCAAAGATCCATAATGCATGCCCCAGTCCCCAGGCCGTGGTGAACAGGCCACCCAGCAAGGTGCCGGCCAGTGTGGCGACCAATCCGATCGTCGCCGTGGCCACCCCGACGTCAAAATTATTAAACCCCATCTGTACCAAAAAGGGGCGCACAAGGGCGGTGGCCAGATTGTCCGACAGTTTGTAGAGAATGACGAAGGCGAGGATCTCCAACGCCCGGTGGACGGCGAGAAAATGGACAAAGGGTTCCCAGACCGCGGCGCGCAATGATGGCGGGGGGGCAACCCGGTCGTAATCGGAGCGCGGCGCCAGCCAGGTGACCGCCATCATCGGAAGATAGAGGGCCGCCAGGAGGGCAAAAACGGCCTGCCACGACCAGAGACCGGCCAGTGTAATGGCCAGACCGCCGGCCACAAACATGGCCGCCCGGTAGAGCGCAATCCGGGCGCCGACGGCCACTCCCTGCTCTTCTGGGCGCAACACTTCAACCGCATAGGCATCAATGGCGATATCCTGACTCGCCGAGGAAAACGCCATGGCGAGCGTCAGCGAGCCCACGATCCAGATCACCTCAGGCCGAAACGGCACGCCGGCAAGCGCCAGGGTCAGCCCGAACAACATGAGTTGCGTCAGGAGCGCCCAGCCCAATTTGCGCCCCGCGTTCGGCACGGGAGCGGCATACCGATCCATCACCGGCGACCAGAGAAATTTGAATGTCCAGGGCGCCTGGGCGAGCGTAAACAGTCCGATGAGCTTGATATCGACCTGCTCTTGCGCCAGCCAGGTCGGAATCGCAATCCAGACGAGGCCCAATGGAAGGCCCGAGGAGAATGACAACAGACTGACGGCGGCCGTGCGCCAGGTGCGCATTGCCAGCCAGACGGCGCGCCAGCCGGTCGGAGACCGGCTCATACGAAGCGCGGGACCATCAGCGCAATCGGGTCTTCGACGATCATCGCCCTGCATTGTACATGAAGCGGTCCGGCGAGGATACCCTGAACTCTCATCAGTTGATTTTGCCGGCGCGCTCGACTATTGTGTGCAGCACTTCTTCGTATGAAAATCCGCTCACTCCATCCCTGGACGGTGACCCCGAAAGAGGCCGTGGCGATTCAACGGCGTCTGGCCGGCCGAGTGATCAATACCGCGCGGCTGGGGCCGGTGCGTGTCGTCGCAGGAGCCGATATTGCAATCTGCAAGGATTCGAATGACGGCTATGCCGGAGTCGTCGTGATGAGCTTCCCCGGCCTTGAGATTGTCGAGACCGCCGCCGTCCTGGCGCCCTTGTCCTTTCCCTACATTCCCGGCCTGCTGTCCTTCCGGGAGATTCCCCTCCTGTTGAAGGCCTTCTCCCGTCTGACGCGCGTGCCTGATCTGATCCTGGTCGACGGCCAAGGCATCGCCCATCCGCGCCGGTTTGGCATCGCCTGCCACCTCGGCCTGCTGCTCGACAGGCCGACGATCGGCTGCGCCAAATCGCGCCTCGTCGGCCGGCACAAGGCACCGCCGCTGCGAAGAGGCGGCGGCGCGCAACTCTATGACGACAACCATCGCGTGATCGGCGCAGTCGTCCGCACAAAAGACCGCACCAATCCGATCTTTGTATCGATCGGCCACAAAGTTGATTTGCGGACGGCTATCCGCTACACCCTCGCCTGCAGCCGGGGTTACCGCATTCCGGAACCAACCCGCCGAGCGCATCTCTATGTTGAGGAAATTCGAAGGAACCCCGTCCGCATCATAAATAACCCTTCATCCACTGCAAGAGACCCCGCGCATTAAATCACGTATTTTCCTTATATAAAGCAAGGGGTTCAGGTCTTCACTCCAGCGGGAATCTCGAGTTGACTCTCGACGATGGTTTGGCCTACAATAAGGCCCGCTCTAAAAACCCAATCATACGGGACCATCATCGTCATATGAGTCGCACCGAACAAATCATTCAGTGGACTCCCGAAGCGCTCGACAGCGTCAAACGGGCGCCGGTCTTCCTGCAGGGCATGGTCAAAAAGCTGGCCGAGAAAAAGGCCCGCGAGGTGGGGTGCAGCTGCATTACGGCCGAACTGCTGTCTGAATGGAAGAATCAGGCGATGGGCTCGATGGGTGGTGCCGCGGGACTGCAGGAGGCGGCGGACAAACTGGCCAAAGGCGAGCTCCCCTGGACCCGGGAGGCTCAGGAGCGGCTGGAGACGGTGCCGGAATTCCTTCGCGGCATGATCAAGCGGATCGCCGAGGAGATTGCCCGGGACGGCGGCCACCTGGAGGTGAACACCTCGCTCTTCGCCAAGGTGGAAGCGCTGGGAGTGATCGACAACGAGGGGCCGGAAGCGGCCCTTCCCTGGTCGATGGAAGCGCTCGGGCTGCTCGCGAAGAAGGTCGAACAATCGCCCGACATCGCCCGAGAATTCGTCAGCGGAATGCTCCGCCATGATGTCGAAGAGCAGGCCCGCGAGCGCGGCATCGCCGAGATCACGCCGGACGTGTTGACCGAAATCTGGGAGGCGCCCGTCAGCCAGGTCAGATGGAGCGAGGAGGCCTGGGCCCGATTGCAGACCGCCCCTGATTTTGTGCGCAGCGGCATCAAAAAGGCCGCCGAGCGCAAAGCGCGCAAAGCCAAGGTCGATCTGATCACCTCGGAGTTGCTGACCGGTTTTCGAAACGAAGCGATGATGCGGGCCGTCATGCGCATCCGGAGCCTCGGCTACCGGGAGTTGACCTTCGACGCCTTTGACACCGCCAAGGAAAAGGTCAAACGGTTGCAAGGCAACGCCGAAGCCGCGAAACGGATGGAGGAGATCCGCGCCTACGTCAGCAAGAAGGGGCCGATCGGCAACCTCGGCGAGGAGTTGATGGGCCGGTTCCGGGCTTACTTGAAGTCGGACGACACACCCAAACCGCCGTCGTTGAAGGTGGACGAGCCCTCCACGAAGACGCATACCGAACAGGATTGATCACATGGCCGAAGAAAAAGATCTCAAAACCGTGCTTTCCCAGATGAAATACAAGGACGACGCCAAGGTGCAGGAGCAGATCGTCGATCAGTTGTTGCAGGTCAAGACCAGAATGGGTCGGATTAAACGGAAAATTTTGGTCATGAGCGGCAAGGGCGGCGTCGGCAAAAGCATGACCACCGTCAACCTGGCGCTCGCCTTCGCTCGCGCGGGTCACAAGGTGGGCCTGCTCGACATCGATCTGAATGGTCCCTGCGTCCCGGCCATGCTGGGGCTCAGAGGCCAGCAGTTCGGGCTCACGCCCGAAGGCGCCGTTCCGCCAACGGGGCCGTTGGGGATCAAGGTGGCTTCGATGGAGTTTCTGCTCCATCCGGAGGCCCCGGTCCGCTGGAAAGGGCCCATGGAACTCTCGCCGGTCTGGCTGGGCTTGCAGGAGATGAGTGTGATTCGTGAATTCCTGGCCGACATTCTCTGGGGCGAATTGGATTATCTGTTCGCCGATCTACCGCCCGGCGCGGCAGCCGACAAACCGCCCGTGCTGGCGGGATACCTGCCCGAGCTCGACGGCGCCGTGATCGTCACGATCCCCTCCGAAGTGGCCACGCAGGTGGTGAAAAAATCGATCGTGTATGCCAGGGATCTCGGCATTCGGGTCCTTGGGCTGGTTGAAAACATGAGCGGGGTGGTCTGCCACCGCTGCGGGGCCGAGGAACCTCTCTTCTCCGGCGATGCGGAGCAGGTCGCCAGAGAAATGGACGTGCCGTTTCTCGGGCGCGTGCCGTTCGACCGGGCGCTGGGGACCGCCGCCGACCGTGGTGAGCCATTGCTCGATCCCCAGCAGCCGTCGGTGCGCCATTACGACGCCATCGCGGAGCGGCTGACCCAGGCGCTAGAATTCAAGAAGTTGATGGCACACTTGTTATAATCGGGATGATCACCGGAAAGGAGTCACGGACATGAAATTTGTCTGCCGCAAGTGCGAAACCTTCATGCTGTTTGAAAAATTGGAGAGTCCGGCCGAAGCGTCGCTGGGCATCACATTCGAGTGCCCGGAGTGCGGCTCCCGATTCTCCATGGTGACCAACCCGGGCGAGACGAGCATGGTGCAGGCGCTGGGCGTGAAACTCGGCGGCCGGACCGAGCCGGCCGGACCCATGGAATTGACGAGAGAGACGCTTAAGGAGCCCGCCGTGGCCTCGGACGCCGCGTCTACGGGCGCCGGCGCCTCCGCCGACGGATCGGGCGGGAAATGCCCGTTTTCCTCCATGATCGCCGGCATGCAGCAGCCGGGCGCTAAAATGGAGTGGTCGCGCGAGGCGCTGGAGCGGATGGAACAGGTGCCCTCCTTCGTCAAGCCGATGCTCCAAAGCAGCGTGGAAAATTACGCGCGCGCAAACGGAATCACGTTGATCACACCGGCCGTGATGGAAGCGTCGAAGAACGCACCGACCGGCATGGCGTGGGCACCCGAGGCGGAAAAGCGGCTGGAGAACATTCCATCCTTCGTCAGGCCGATGGCCCGCAAGGAGATTGAGCGGATCGCCAGAGACCGCGGGCTGACCACCGTGACCGCGGCGTTAATGGACGAGGCGAAAGACAAATTCATGAGCATGGGGATTTAAGCGGGCACGGAATTGGGGGGGGAGTGATGCTGTTACCGGTTAATCATCTCACTGCACTGGAAGAGGAGATTGCCACTCACCCGGCCGTGCACCATCCGTTTTTACGGCGCTTCTCGGAAAGCAAACCGACGTTACGGCAGGTTCAGCTGTTCGGTCTGCAACATTACCAATTAGTCAAAGTCTTCATCACGTACATGACTAATCTCCTCCCCCGGCTGCCTGATCCGGACGCCGCACAACTCTTTCGCACCGTCTTTGACGACGAATTCGGCCAGCATACGATTTTCAACAGCCACCCGGCGATGTATCGCACCTTTCTCAAGGCCCTCGGCCTGGACGACGCCGAATGGGGGCGGGTGGCCTTGCTGCCGGAAACATCGGCCTTCATCGACTTTCACCTGGAATTGACCCGTTCCGGCCACTTCCTGGCCGCGCTGGGCGCGATCGGCCCCGGCCATGAATACTCCATTCCAACCATGTTCACCTATCTGGTCGACGGACTTCGCGCCACGGGCTTCGTCTCCGAAGAGGCCCTGGCCTATTTCACGCTTCACATTCTTGAAGACAAGGAACACGCCAAAATCTTCAACGAATTGATCGTCCGTTACATGGGCGATGAGCCGTCGCGCAACATCATCCGGGAGGGCGTGCTGCAGTCGCTGAATGCCCGTGGGCGCTTCTGGGACGGCGTGCAGCGGGCCGTCTACGGATCGAGATGAAGGCGCTGTTGACCAAACCCGGCTTTCTCGGTACACACGGCAATCTTGGGGCGGATTCCAGCGTGGTCATGGCGGTGGTTTTCACCGTGCTCTTTCTCATCGGATGGCACATGGCCAAACGTCATGACGGAAACCGGCATCATGGCCTGGTGCTCGGCGCGATGGTCGGCATGTTAATTTATTTCACGCTCTACTATCTCGCCAGACAGTTGGGCGCCATTGCCGTCGCCGGCAAAGAAGGATTCGGCGGACCCTCCTGGGTGTATGATTTTGTGTTCACTCCGCTGATCAATATCCACATCGTGGTGGTCAGTGTGGGTCTGGTGATGGCCGTGTACATGATTGTCCTGGGATTCCGAACGGCCGTTCGAAAAAACGGCCGACGCGTGCTGCGGGCCGGCCGGCTCTCGATGAGCATGAGCGCGTTGTACAAAATACTCGGGGGAGCCTTTATCGCGTTTGCCGGCATGGGCATGATCAGGGAATGGATGCGGGGATACAGCCTCGGACTCCTCCTGGTCTATCTGTCCGGCTTTCTTCTGGTCGCTATTGTGCTGCTCGCTGAAAAAGGCATCGAGCGGTTGATCCCCGATGGCGAGCGGCGCCACCGGGCCATCGGAACCTTTACTATGACGCTCTTCGTCATCGCGCTCATCACCAGCACGAGCACGTACGTGTTGCTGTACGTGCTCTACCCGCCCAAAATTCCGCCCATGTGACCTACCCGCCCGGCGGCGGCGTGGGCGCGGGAGGATCCATCGCGCAACGAAATCCAATGATGGCGTCGGTCCGGTGCGGCTCGGCGGCAAACCGTTTGGCCGCCCTGGCATTGAGGGGCATGTCGTTCCAGGAGCCGCCGCGAAAGACCCTGTCTTTCCCCTTCTCAGGCCCCTTCGGATCCTTCGGCGGCGCCTTGTCGTAATAATCCTCCTGGTACCAGTCCGCGACCCACTCGTTGACGTTGCCGATCATGTCATACGGACCGTACGGACTCCGGCCAAATTTGAAGGTGCCCGGCGGCGCCGTGTATTGATATCCGTCGTCGCTGCCGGCCAGATTGGCCCGGCCTGACTCGTTGGCGTTGCCCCAGGACCAGGTGCGGCCATCCTCCCATCGCGCCGCCTTTTCCCACTCCGCTTCGGTGGGCAGCCGCTTGCCCGCCCATTTGCAGAAGGCGGTCGCCCCGTCCCACGAAACCCCGACGGCCGGCAGATCCGGCGCCGTGATTTTCGTGATCTCATCTTCAAAAAACGGTATGAACGGTCTGGGAAAACGGGTCGCCTTCGTGAATTGCGTGTACTCGCCGTTCGTCACTTCATGCTGGTCGATATAGAAGGCGCTCACGTAGATCGGCCGCTGCGGCATCTCGTCCGTGTCGCCCTCCCCCGGCCGGCTGCCGCGAATGAACAGGCCGGGGGGAATGAAATCCAAGACGGTGCCGTCCGGCATGGTGAGGGTTTTGACCGAGGAGAACTCCTCCGCGGACACGGCAAACTGGGGGATGATTCCGGTGGAGCCGACCGTCTGCCGTGTCCGAACACCCATGATTTTCTCAAGCCCGAAACTCACCAGCATGAACACAAAACTCAGAAAAATCAGTGTCAGGGCGGCGTAGATGTACCTCTCTTTCATGGCGTTATCCGATCCGGGGAGGCGGTGCGGCGGTCATCGCACAAAATATCGCCGGCGCGCAATCACGTAGACCACGAAAGGCGTCAAGAACACCAGGAAGATCGTGCGAAACCGCCCATACCCATACATCAGGAACGCCGTCACCGTGCTGGTGAGGACATCCGCGGCATAGATCAGCGCCAGGTACAAGGCCCAGCGGCGCATGGTGAGAAAGCCGTACCCCAGCGCCAGGTGCAGCAACGGCTGGGCCGCCAGATAGGCCTTGGCCGCGACGCCGGTCAACACGATGCCGAAAAATTTCGGCGTGTACTCCCAGTGCGTCCGCATGATGTTCCACAACTCCATCGGCGCGCTGAAGAGAAACAGCACGCCAAAAATCGTCAGATCCAGCGGCCGTTTGAGGGTTGGGGCGGCGACGGGGCCGGCAGTCGGCATGGGTTGGGTCAGTGGGGGTAGAGGGTGCGCAGCGATGCCGCCAGGAAGACGATCATGATCGCCAGCGCCAGCGACAAGCGGAGAAACGGCACCTCAGTGAGCAGCTCCTGCGTGGGTGTGCGCCGCACTTCCATGTAGTTTCTCCACGTGACGGAGATGAGGATCACCACCAGCAGCAGCTTGGCGCCCAGCAGCGATAGATACTGGGACGGGAAGGTCCCGCCGTGCCGGCTCATGCCGATGTTGATCCCCCCGGTCAGCAGCATCACGAAGATCAGGATGAACGTGATGCTCGCAAATTTTCGATAGACGGCCGAGATGACCGAGGCCGCCGCCTGCTCGGACAGCGTTTGCTTCACCAGCGGCACCAACAGCAGGTATTGAAAGGCCAGGCCGCCGACCCAGAAAATGGCCGACAACAGATGAATCCAGTGGTTGACCAGCCGGAATAGGTTCAAGCGTCGCCCTGCTTGAGCGCAGGGGTCTCGCGGGAGAATTCTGAAAAATTGAAGCGGCGGCCCAAGCGCGTCTCGGCCTGTTCTCGTACAATCCGCATGATCTCGGGAGTGATCATGGCGATGCCCTGCTCGGCGGCGTACCGTTCAACCGATCGGGCCACCATGCCCCGCGCAAACGAGGGCAGCCGCCTGAGTCGCTCCCGGGCCTCTGCGCTCCACGCCAGGGTCATCGTCACCTCCAGTCCGAAGGTCTGTTCCTGCGGGAGGGTGATGCGCCGTCCGCCGTAAGCCCCCGGTTGGTAGCCGCAGGCCGGATCTTCCGCCAGATAATCGCCGTAGGTTGCGTAAGCGCGGCAGCGGCACCCGCCGCAGATCTCCGAAAACTCGCACTCGCCGCACCGCCCGCCCAGCTTGGGATCGCGCAAATCGTTCAGCGCTGGCGCCGAACGCCAGATCTCGGCAAACGATTGCTGACGGAGATTGCCCGCCGCCACGGGCATGTAGGGGCAGGGCGTTACATCCCCGTTGGGTGAGATGCGGCAGTAATATTTGCCTGCCGGGCAACTGCCCTGCGCGTAGTTTTTCAGCAGGACGGAGTCGGGGTCGAGCTGGTAGATGATGCGGCGGAAATGGGGCGCGCACTTGGCCCGTAGAATCAACTCACCGCTGCGGCCCGCCGGCACCGTCCAGGGATCCTCCGGCTGGTCGAACACGCTGCCCCTCCGGCCCTCTCCCTGGTCGTGACCGACGCCCTGGGCCTTCGCCAGATAGGTCAGCATCTCCTCATACTGCGCCGGCTGGATATCCGCCAGCTCCGCCCCCCGTCCCGTCTGCACCAGAAAGAAGAAGTTGAGCACGCGCGCGCCCAGTGCCCGCGCCAGATCGATCATGGCCGGTATCTCCGACACGTTCCAGGGCATCACGCTCATGTGGATGGAAAAATCGAGCCCTTCGGCTTTGAGGATCTGGGTGGCCCGCACGGCATCCCGAAACGCGTGCGGCAGCTTCCTGAATTCATCGTGCTTCTTCGCGTCGGTCGAATCGAGGCTGATGGACGCGCCCTGAATGCCGCTCCGGCGCATTGCCTTGGCCTCTTTCTCCCTCAGGAGCACGCCATTGGTGCCCAGCACGACGGTAAAGCCCTTGTCGGTCCCGTAGGCCGACAGGTCGAAGATGTCCTTCCGGATCAGCGGTTCGCCGCCGGTTAGAATCAGAAAGACGTCGGGATTGATCTCGGCGATCCCATCCATGACCCGGTAACATTCGCGGGTGGAGAACTCGCCCGAGGTGTCGGCGTGGGAAAATGCGCTCATGTAGCAATGCGCGCAGAAAAGATTGCACTGTTGGGTCAGATTCCAGGAGACGGAATAGGCCCGGTAGCGCGATGCGTTGATGGTCGGCTGTGTGAACTGAACGGGGTGTTCGGTTGTCATGCCGGGCAGGGCGTCTTTCCTCACGGACGCGGCGGTGCCGGCGCGGAGCCGGCGCCGGTCGTCGCCGTCAGGATTGGGCGCTCTCCATCAGGTTTTTGACGATCTGATCCAGCTGGCCGGGATTTTTCATCGCCTCTTCCATTGTGGTCCGGGCCTGATCGATGCCGGCATTGGCGACGTCCAGGGTGATGGTAGACGCCTTGATCGATCTGGCGTGCTTTTCGATCATCGCCTTGGTGCAGTCCCGCATAAACCCCGGCGGCACCCGTTCCAACCTGGCTTGCGCATCTGCCGTCCATTCAAATGCATGTTGACCCTGTATTTCTCCATTGCTTGCCATGCCCGGCACCTCCAGATATTCATCAATGACCTGTCCCGCCAGCTCTCTGGTGATGGTGCGGACCCCCAGTTTCCTGGCCGATTTTTCGATCTTGGCCTTGGCCCGTCGACGCACGTACCCGGACGGGGTTTCACGCAGCCGCTCACGCGCCTCCTTCGTCCATTCGAGCGGGACATCGTCATAGGCCACTTCGAGCTCGATGCCCCCTTCGGCCTTGGCGGCCGCTTCAATGACCGTTTTGTCGACAAATTTAAACGACTCGCCCGCCGCACCGCAGACGGGGCAGAGCACCGGCTTGTCGCCCTTCCCGACGTAACCGCAGCTCTCGCACAGATAATAATCCAGCGCCCGCATCCGTTCCTGATAGCTGAGCACGTCGCCGCCGGCCTTAACCTCGCCGGTCACGGCGCCGAGCTGGCCGATCATGCCGGCCATGCCTCCTTTGTTCAGGTCTTGGGCCACGTCCGCGCTCGCCTGCATCGCATTGGGATCGATCCCCTTCTCCCGCATCACCTTACCCATGTCGGCCATGGCCTGCACCGCCGAGGGCGGGAGTAGGTGGCCCATGGCGGCATCAACGACCGAATTGCTGATGATCGTATGGCCCTTTTCGACGGCGTAACGGTAGATCGCGGATTTGGCCAGATTGCGGGCGAACGCCGGCACTTTCTCCATCCGCTTCGTGGCCTCCTCGGTCCAGGCCGTGGTGTATTCCGCCGTGGTCGTGTAGGAGGGGACATGTTTGCGGCTGGACAGCAGCACGTGGCAGGGGGCCAGGCGCATGAGATTCTCGCTGTTGCTGCCGATATCCATCTCCTCATCGCTGTGCACGCCGATCCGTCCGACGATCAGCAACCACGGATTGACCTTTTTGACGTATTGCAACACCTTCTCGAACGGTTTGCCATCCAGCAGCGTCGTCTTCAATTCGACGCCCTCTTCCTTGGCCACGTCGCGTCCGATGTCCAGCTGGGCCTGGTAAATTTTGGCCAGTCCGCTGTCGATCACCTCTTCATGCAGCTTCTCCTGCTCCTTGAACCGGAAGGTTTTGCCCGCCTCCTCGGAGAGCACGCCGGCGATACTGTTGAACATGGCATAGTGAAAATAGGGATCGAAGGCGGCAATCGCCTCGACCGGCATCTGAAACGCCCGGCCCAGCGCCACCGCGGTTTTCAACCCGCCGTAACTCTGGGGACTGCCGTCAATCGCCACGACGATCCGGTTGCCGTTGACCTCGGAGCTCGGCGGCGGAACACGCTTCAAATTCTTCACCACGAGCAGATCGGACTGGCGGATGCGGCGGGCCACCCGTTCCGTCACGCTGCCGATCAGGCTGTGGCCCACGGCGCCGACGCCCAATGCGCCCATGATCACCAGGTCGTACTGATGCTGCGTGATGTCATCGACCAGCAGTTTGAAATTCTTCCCTTCAAGCGACCGGCGGACCAGCGGGACATTGGCGCCGTCGCATTTCTTGGCCACCACATCCAGGTAGGAGTCGGTGATCAGTTCCAGTCCGCGCGTGATCAGCGAATCGTGGATTTTCCGCTGTTTTTCCAGCTCCTGCTCGTCATGGTATTCCTCGGGAAGACCCGCCTCCATTTGTTTGAATCGTTTGTCGTGCATCTTGGCCGCATAGACGTGGCTGCCGACTACCGTGGAGCCGAACTGTCTGGCCAATTCGACCCCAATGTCGATGGCCATGTTGGAATAATCGGAATTATCGACAGGGATATAGATCTGCTTGTACATGCCGGGGCCCTCTACGCGTGAATGAGGCACTGCTTGTCGAAGAGTCGAAACTTAGCACAAAATTCACCATGAAATCAAGCAGAAAGGCTCCTGTCGCCTCATGAGTCCTGCTGATGATTCTCCATCACGACAAAACAACATTCTCGTGTAAATTCATGCTCTTGCCATTGAAACCTAATCGGACACCATCCGGATGCCACCCTCTTGAAGCCCCTCGATCGGCACCGCTTTCTGGCACTTGGGGCATTTCACGTAGACGACGTTGTCGAACAGGCCGACGCTATAGTGATTGGCCAGCAGATCATAGGCTGTGCCGCACTGGCTGCAGGTCGCCGTGTAGCGGTTCCGCAGAACGGTGAAGGCGTCGGTGAGCGCCATCAAGTCGCGTCGCAGTGCTTCCACCTCGGATCGCAGGCGCGCCACGGTGTCGTTCAAATGCGCGGTGTCCCCATCGGCCATACCCCTGACCCCCTTTTCAGTCCTCGAGTTTTTTCAGCGTCCAGTGCTGTCCACCGTCCACCGTCTTGAATAATCCGCCGTTGGTCCCAGCATAGAGCGTGTCGGGGTCCTGGGGATCCATCGCCAGCACTCGAACTCCGGTGTTGGACAATCCCGTGTTGATCGTCCGCCAAGTCGCCCCGCCGTCGGTGCTCTTGAAGATGCCGTTGCCTCCGGCGTAGATGATCGACGGATCGCGGGGATGAATGGCCACGGCCGCAATGCTGCCCTGGAGAATCGTCTTGTTTTGCGTCCAGTGCGCGGCGCCGTCGCGGCTCACAAAAAATCCCCGGGTCGTGCCGATGTAAAGGGTATCGGGTTCCGTGGGGTGCAAGACAATAGCGTTCACCCCGTGCGACAGCGCTCCGCCGACCGCTTCGATCGACAAGCCGTCATTCATCGCCTTCCAGTGCTCGGCGCGGTCGACGCTTTTATAGACGCCGCCGCTGGTACCGGCATAGAGGGTTCCCGGGTGCCGCGGATCAGCGATCAATGGCACCGTGTAGACACTTTCCATGCCCTCGGTCCGCTCCTGCCATTCGCTCTTCAGGCCTTCCCGTTTATAGACGCCGACGGTGGAGCCCAGATACATGATCTCCGGAATCTGGGGATCGAAAATAATCGAACTCACGATCGAAATGTGCTCTTTGAGCCCGACGTTGTCCGGCACCCAGTCCTGTCCGCCGTCCCAGCTTTTAAAGACCGCCTCGGCGAAGGTGCCGGCAAAGAGTTGCGCGGGGGAGTTCGGGTCGATCGCCAGCGAAATCACCCGGACGCCGCCCAGCCCCTGATCGGACAGGACCCAGGTCTCTCCGCCGTCTCGGCTTTTGCGAATATGCTTCGAGGTGCCGACATAGATGATCTTCGGATTGGTCGGATGGATCGCAATGGAGGAGACCGCGGCCGTCCCCTTGGTGCAGGCCGTCGCCGTCAACACCGCCATGACCGCTATCGCCATGACGGCCCCGGACGCCGCGTGGTTCCGGTGCGCCATCACGCCCTACGTGGTCACCCGCTGATAAATCCAGGACAGCCGATCAGGCAGCAGGCGCACATCATCGATCACCGCATAGCGGCC
>DATJYI010000159.1:0-7924 GCA_035499635.1 Nitrospiria bacterium
ATTGTCAGGGGGGGAGAGGAGCATCTCCCCCCTGACTTTAATGCCAGCGAAGCGCGAGCGGAGGAAATCTCATGCAGCGAAGCACGAATATTCGATGGTCGGAATTGAAGGTCGGACTGGTGGTGATCGTCAGCGTTGGGATCGTCGCCGCGGCCGTGGTCTCCTACGGCTATCTGAATGAATTGTTGCGGCCCAAGGTCACGCTCCACGCGCTGTTCAGCGACGTCCGCGGCCTGCGGACCGGCGCGCCGGTCTGGCTGGGCGGGGTCGAGGCGGGCTATGTGAAGAAGATCCGCTTTCCCTCCAAGGGCGGGCGAATCGGCATCGATGTGGAGATGGTGGTCGACTCGGATCTGGCGACGCTGATCCGGTCCGATTCGACCGCCAGCATCAGGACGCAGGGGCTGCTGGGCGACATCTACGTGGAAATCGGCCTGGGCGATCCGAAGGCGGCGGCATTGCCGCTTAATCATCCGTTGGAGGGCGTGGTGCCGGTCGACATCAAGGAAGTCATTTCCGGCAGTTCCGTGACGCTGGGCGAATTGAGCCGCGCCCTCAAGAACCTTAACGCGATGATGACCAAGATCTCCGAGGGCCAGGGCTCGGTCGGCAAGCTGGTCACCGATCCGGCGCTCTACAACGAATTGACGCAGCTGGCGGCCGACAGCCGGACGCTCATCCAACAGATCGACAAAGGGCAGGGGTCGGCGGGCAAATTGATCAACGACCCGACGCTGTACAGGCGGCTCACCGAAGTTGCCGACCGGATGGACAATGCCGCTCAGACGTTTGAACAGCTCGGCAACGATTTGCGGCACGGAGAGGGAACGGTCGGAAAATTGGCCAGCGACCCCACCATCTACAACAACCTGGCCTCCTCGACACAGCGAATCGACCGGCTCCTAGGTGGGGTGGAAAAAGGCGAAGGTGTGGCGGGCCAGCTGATGACCAACACACAGCTGACCAGCGAACTGTCGTCGGCGATCGGGGAGTTCAAATCGGCGTCGTTGGCGTTCCACGACCTGGTGGAGGATATGAAAAAGAATCCGAAGAAATATTTTCAGTTCAGCGTCTTTTAACCGGGGGCCCGAGTCGCCGTGCTGTTGCTGCCATGTTGTTACACATTGACGCCAATGATAATTGCGCCGAGGGGGGCTCGTGGCGGTTCAATGAGCTGGAACCGCCGCGGCCCGTCTCACGTGTGCGCCTGTATGACGCGGCGCCCGCGGGCAGTTGGTTTGAGGTGGTTGGCTGGAGCGGCGATCCGGACCGTCCGGTCTGCGGAGCGATGATGCGGAAGATCGACGATTCCGGCTCGGGCGTCGCCTGGCTGATTACGGGGGGCGAATGGGGCGTGCGGCTCAAGCCGGTTGAGGATCAGACTGAATGGAGTCTGCGCAATCGCCGGCAGCGGGGAGAGCCCTATCTGATCGTACCCTCGATCAATGACGTTGAACCGGCGGAGCAAACACGTTCCGGAAGAAGTGGGGGACATGAGATCAACTGACTGCATAGGGTTGCGGTGGTGGGCAGGGCTGAGCCTCCTTGCGTCTCTTGCCGTCGCCGGCGTTCCGGCTGGCGCCCAGCAGTTGCCGCCATCGCCAAATCTTCCTCAGGCCCCCAGCCTCTCCAAGCCGCCCAAGCTGCCCACGTCACCCCGGTTCACCGAGTCGCAGTCCGCGGCACTGGATTTGTCTGTCGACGGCAATCGGACCGTCGGCGGCGGGATCGTGGTGACATTCGCCGTCATGGCCCATCAGCCGCTGGAATCCGTGCACATCGAGATCATTCTGCCGGACGGCATGCAGAAGACGGCCGGCGAGCCGGTCTGGCGGGGACCGATCGCAACTGGAGAAGTGAGAATCGTGGAAGTGTCCGCCGAGTTGTCGACGCCGGGAACCAAGCGAATCATCGGCCGGGTGACCATCCCCTCCTCGACTTCTACCGGCACACCCCAGGTGGTGACGGCGGAACGGGAGTGGGAGGTGGAGAAGGAACAGGGAACCAAGCCAACTCAGTAGTCGGGTATTACCAGCGAGCAGCGTCAGCGTTATGGAAATGCTGAAATTTTTTCACCGGATTGCAAAGTTCGGCGGAGGCTCAAACTTGCTGAGCCCCCTCCACGTTCCCACCCAGACCACGCCATTTTCACCGAAGGCCAGTGAGAATACATTATTATCGAGCAGCCCCTGCGCGCTTGTATAGGTGGTCCAATGGCCGTGATCGTAGACCGTCAGGCCGCCGTCGGTGCCGATCCACAAACGGCCCGCCGAATCGAATTTCAGGACGTGCACATAATGGCCGCCCAGGCCGTCCGCCTTGCTGAAGCTTGTCCACTGCTGTCCGGCGGGCGCGGAAGAATCGAACCGGCTCAAGCCCGCTCCCCATGTGCCGATCCATTTGACGTTGTGATCATCAATGGCGATATCCAGAATATAATTCGGATTGGGCCCCATGTTGCTCTTTCGCTGTGTGCCGTGATGGCTGTAGCCCGGCTCGTCCGCCGGCGTCGGCGGCTCCTCGGGTACGTTCAACCCCAGCCCGTCGGCATGCTTCCAGCTCGTCCAGTGTTTCGTCGCCGGATTATAGCGGCTCAACCCGCCCTCGGTGCCGAACCAGATCAGGTCGTTCCCGTCGACCGCTACGGCGTAGACCCATTTGTCGGCGAGGCCGGATTGATCGGTGAAGGTTTCAAACGTCTTGCCATTGTAGCGCGTGGCGCCCTTCCACGTCGCAATCCAGTAGACGCCCTGATGATCGACCGCCATGTCGTACACCCACAGGTCGGCGATCCCCATGCCCGTCTTCGACGGGTGCCAAGCGGCGCCGTACGTGAGCGGAGAGCCGAAGCCGTATGGCGTGAAGGCCATCCATTGCCGGTTGTCGAATCGCATGAGGCCGCCGCCGTAGGTGCCGATCCATTTGTCTCCCCCGCCGTCGAGATAGATCATGTAAATCCCGTCGCTGAGGAGTCCGCTATGCGTGCTGCGCGTCGTGATGACGTCATGACTGTCCGACGTGCGCGTGTCATACCGGATCAGGCCGTTCGGCAGTCCGAGCCACAGGTAAGGGCCGTCCAGGGCGAGCGCTTTGACGTTGCCGCCGGTTTCAAAGTTGGTGAAGCGCGGGCGGTGCGAGGCCGTCGGCGGGGCGCTGTCCGACGCGGCCGGTTCGGGGGGATGCGAGCGGCTGCACGCGGCGAAGACAAGACAGCAGAAGATGATCAGCAGCGGCACGGTTATGCCGGTCGGACACGGACGCATGTGAAATGGACGCGTGATGATTGACAAGCTCGACGTGATGTTGCTACTATCCTACACAAATCATGGTGACGGCGCAAGCGGAACGGCGCGCACGCTCCGAGCAGTAACGGCCTGATTCTGTCGCCGGGCGGATAGCTCAGCTGGTAGAGCGCCTCGCTTACACCGAGGAGGTCAGGCGTTCGAACCGCCTTCCGCCCATGCATTGCCTGCGGGGAAGCGTGCCCCGAGTCTCGACGTGGTGAGACGAGGGGCAAAGATTTGTGTGCGACCAGACGATCGATACGCTCATAATGGATAATGTCACGATCAGCGTCCCTTCTCGCACCGAGGGGCGTATTGGGATCAACGGGGCCGTAGTTCAGCTGGTTAGAACGCCGGCCTGTCACGCCGGAGGTCACGGGTTCGAGCCCCGCCGGCCCCGCCAATCCCGCTGCTGATGCGATTGTCTCTTCATTCGGCCATGCGCCGTCTCTGTAGTCAATGAGCAGCCAAGTCGTGTCGTTGATCCTGGGCGCCAGCCCGGTGACCAAGGTCGTGCTGGTCATCCTGCTCGGATTTTCGGTACTCTCCTGGGCGGTGATTTTTTACAAGTGGAACGTCTTCCGCCAGGCTGGCCGGCAGAACCGGCAGTTCCTCGGCCTCTTTTCCCTTGCCGACGGCGAGGCGGTCCGCCGCGCGGCCGAACGGCACGCCACCAGCCCGATGGCAATCGTCTGGATGGAGGCGACCAAGGCGCCCCCGACTGTCGAGCCCGGACACGACGACTCCCACGCGCTGGAAGTGCGGTTTCGCCGGTCGATTGAGATGGAGGTGAGCCGATACGAGGAATATCTGTCCTTTCTGGCGACGACGGGCAACGTGGCGCCCTTTATCGGTCTGTTCGGAACGGTACTGGGCATCATCGATTCGTTTCAGGCGATCAGCCGGATGGGCACGGCCAGCATCGCCGCGGTCGCGCCCGGCATCGCCGAAGCGCTCGTCGCCACGGCGGCCGGCCTGTTCGCAGCCATTCCTGCCGTGGTGGCCTACAACTATTTTTTAAGCCGGCTGCGGCGGTTGAACACCCATCTGGAGTCGTTCGCCGCCGAAGCGGTCGAACGGTTGACGCGCCCGGCCCGCGCCGGCGCGGCAAAAGGCTGAGGCCCCGTGCTCGATTCCCAGTCGGGTTCCCGCCGGTTCATGTCGGAGATCAACGTCGTGCCGCTGGTGGACGTGGTCCTGGTGTTGCTGATCATCTTCATGATCACGGCCCCGTTGCTCTATCGCGGCATCGACATCAACCTGCCGGAATCGGCCGCGAACACGATCAAGCCGGACGAGCGGGTGGTCGTGAGCGTGACCAGGGACCGTAAAATCTACGTCGACAAGGACGAAGTCGGCGAAAATCAGCTGGAGTCGGCCATGAAACGGCTGCACGACCGGAACCCCAACGTGACGATCTATCTGCGGGCCGATCAAGGCATTCCGTACGGCACGGTCGTTCACGTGATGGATGCGGTCAAGCAGGCCGGCATCGACAAGCTCGGGATGGTGACCGAGCCCGACAGAAGGAGTCCGTGACGACCGGCGGAACATGAAGCGGGCGTTCCTGATCTCCGTCTGGTTTCATCTGTTGATGATTATCTTGATTGTTGTGCCGACCCTGCGCTTTGGCCGGCGACTGTTGCAACCCACCGTCTATCAGGTCCGCGTGGTGGAGTTGCCTCAGGAATCGGCCGCCCACGTGCCGCAAGCGCCCGCGGCGCCGCCCCGCGTCCAGCCGCCGAAGCCGGCGCCGCCCAAACCGAAAGCGAAAGCGCCGGTCAAACCCAAAGCCGTTCCGCCGCCCCGCCACAACGCGGAGGCGCCACCCCCGCTGAAGGCGAAACCAGCGCCGCCTCCGGAGCCGACGCCCGCTCCGAAACCGGAAGCCCCCGCCCCGCAGCCGCCGCCGGACCAGCAAGGGCCATCCGCGTCGACTCAGTCCCTGATGATCCAGCCGAAGATCGATGAGCCCCAATTCGATTGCAGTACCTACTGCGGGGTGCTGCAAGATAAGCTGGAGGGGCAGTGGTCGCCACCTTCAGTGACGGCGCAGGGGCCGGTACAGGCGGTGGTCGTGTTCACGATCAATCGGGACGGCACGGTGAGCAACGTGTCGCTGGAGACCAGTTCTGGCAACTTTTATTTCGACCAAGCGGCCCTGCGGGCGGTGTTGCTGGCCGCGCCGCTGCCGCCGCTGCCGCGCACGTTTACCAGTTCGACACTGCGCGTACATGCCCCCTTTACGTTGCAGGCCTCCCCGTGACACTGCCGTTGCGCATCCGACTGGCGATCAGCGTAGGACTGGCAGTCGCCGCGTGGGGCGGTGTGACGGCCGGAACGTTCGTCCAGGCCGATGAGCCTGAAGTCTTTCTGAACATCACCAAAAGCGAAGCGGAAAAAATGCCCCTCGCGCTTTACCCCATTACGGGCACAGGCGTGATGGCCATCTATCCGGGCCAGATCGAGCAGGTGCTCTCCGACGATTTGAGGCGTTCCAGCTTTTTCACCGTGACGCCCGCCGCGTCGGCCGGCGAGACGAATCCGCCGTCGGCCCAGGCCTTGCAACTGCTTAAACCCACCGGCGCCAAGGGCGCGGTCTGGGGACGGGTGACCGCCGTCGGACAGGACCTCGTCCTGGAGGGGCATCTCTTCGATGTGGCCAGCGGCCGCCAGATGCTCGTCAAGCGCTACCTGGGAAAGGCGGACTACGCCCGTTACATCGCGCACCGCTTCGCCGACGATATCGTCTCGCAGCTGACCGGTGAGCGGGGCATCGCCCAGAGCCGGGTCGTCTATGTGTCGGATCAGACCGGACAGAAGGAGCTGTGGCTGATGGACTACGACGGCTTTCACCCGCAGCGGATCACGGGCAACCGCTCGCTCTCTCTTACCCCCCGCTGGACGCCGGACGGCAACTGGATCACCTATCTGTGCTATCAGTACGGCAACCCGGACATCTGCGGGATCGACATTGTGCACAACCGCCGCTGGAAGCTGATCACCTTGTCGGGTCTGAATCTGTCGCCGGTCTGGTCACCCGACGGCGCAACAATGGCGCTGGCGACCAATCACCATCTCGATCATCTCGAGGTGTTTCTGTACGACCGGTCGGGCAAAAAGGGCCAGCAGCTGACGTTCGGTCTGGGGGATAATCTCTCGCCCTCCTGGTCGCCGACCGGCCGGCAGCTGGTGTTCGTCTCCGACCGCGGAGGCACGCCGCAACTCTACATCATGGATGCGGACGGCTCGAACGTCCGCCGGCTCACCTATCAGGGCGATTACAACACCAGCCCGGTGTGGTCGCCGAAGGGCGACTGGATCGCCTATACCTGCCGACGGAACGGATGGATGCGGTTGTGCCTGATCAGTCCCGACGGCGGCAGCGGCGGCATCCTGACCGCCGACGGTACCTGGAACGATGAATCACCCACCTGGTCGCCGAACGGCCGCCTGCTGATCTTCACCTCCAACCGGAGCGGTCGATATCAATTCTATCTGATCGAGAAGGACGGGACGAACCTCGAACCGATCACACAGAGCACGGACAACCGGATCATGCCGGCCTGGTCGCCTCAATGACACCGGCCGGGGTGACACGAGTCAGACGTTGCGAATCGGCGCGGGTTGAGCTATAGTGCACGTGACATCATATTCACCACATCGGCATGGCGGAGGGCGATGCCGGGACAGCGATCAGGAGGAACAGCATGCGACAGACAGGTTGGCACGTGTCCACCTTCATTGCGCTCGGTCTGGTGGCGAGCGCGTGGTTGTTGACCGGCTGCCCGAAGCAGCCCACCAAGACGGCCGAAGTCACTCCGCCGCCGTCATCCGCCCCGCCGTCGGCCTCGGCGCCCAAGGAGCCGGAATCCCCGCCCATTGAGACGCCCGCCGTGCATGAGCAGGAGATCGTCGGTGCGGGCAAGACCATCGATGCTTTGAAGATCGTCTATTTCGACTTCGACAAGTCGGACATCCGCGACGATATGAAGCCGGTACTGCAGGAAAACGCCAAGTGGCTCTCGACCAACACGGCGGTCAAGGTGCAGATCCAAGGCAACTGCGACGAGCGGGGCACCAACGAGTACAACATGGCGCTGGGGCAACGGAGGGCGGATTCCATTAAACGGTATCTGATCGCGCTGGGCATTCCGGCCATCCGGCTGAGCACCATCAGCTACGGGGAAGAGCGGCCTGTCTGCACGGAGCACAAGGAGTCGTGCTGGCACCTGAACCGCCGGGGACAGTTCGCCGAAGCGTCGGCGCAGGGATAGGAGCGGACGCACGGTGCACCGGCAACACGTGTGGAGGGTCCTGGCGGTCGGCCTCATGGCCGGCCTGGCGAGCGGCTGTGCGTCGCAGGCCGATCTGATCGAGACGAGGATGCTGATCGACAAGGTGGCCGCATCGCAGAAAAAGCTCGGCCAGGATATGGCCGCACTTCAAACGAAACTGGAGCAGCATCCGGCCCCGGCGGCTGGCGGGACCCCGGCCACCGCGGAGCTCACGACGCAGTACGATCAATTGCAGAACGATCTGAAGACGCTCAAGGGCCAGATGGAGGAGACCAACCACGCCATCGGCGAGATCCGGCAGCACCTGGACGATCAGGGGTTCCAACTGTCAACGTTGACTGC
>DATJYI010000160.1:0-6620 GCA_035499635.1 Nitrospiria bacterium
CGCTGGCATCGACGCTGGTGCGCGGCATCTCCCTGGACGACTGCGGCTGCTTCGGGGCTTTGGGGCTCAAGGAATCCAACACGATCGCCCTTGCCCGCAACCTGGCGCTGTTGGCGCTGGCGGCGCTGGCGGCCATCAACCGAATCCCACGCTGGTCTCTGGACCGGTGGCTGAGGCCCCCCCCGGTGGGAGGGAAGGACATTCGAGCCGATGGAACGTGACCGGTACGGCACAACCGCTTGGAATCTTTGACTTCGTGAGATCATGGGTGGTAGATTGACAACACAGTCTCTCGGAGTCCGATGACGATGCGATGGGTGGTCCGACGGGCGGAGCCGGCGGCAGAGGAAGCTTTGCGTCAACACGGCGAGTGGTCGCCGTTGTTGGCCCGACTGCTGGCGGCTCGCGAGATCCGCTCATCCGATGATGCCCGCCGCTATCTCAATCCTTCCTCCGCCGATCTGATCGATCCGTTGCTGTTGCCCGATGCGGGCGTGGCCGTCGACCGGATCCGAACGGCCACCGCGAAAGGCGAACGGGTCATGCTGTTCGGCGATTATGACGTCGACGGGATCAGCGCGGTGTCGATCTACCGCGAACTGTTCCGCCGCCTGGGCCTCGAGGCCATCGTCCGCATTCCCCGCCGGTTGTCCGAAGGGTACGGGCTCAGCCGCGCGGCCGTGCAGGAGGCGAAGGCGGCCGGCGTGTCGTTGCTCATTACGGCTGATTGCGGCACAACCGCAATTGATGAAATCGCACTGGCCCGCAAGGAAAGCATCGACGTGATCGTGACCGATCATCACCAGGTGCCTCGCGAACTCCCGGCCGCGGTGGCGACGATCAATCCGTGGCGGAGTGATTCGCGTTATCCCTTTCGCGGCCTCTGCTCCTCCGGACTGGCCTGGAAAGTGGCGGCAGCCGTGGCCATGGAGCCGTGGGGGCGGGAGGCCCGGTCCGCCCTGATGTCGTGGATCGATCTGGCGGCTTTGGGAACGATCGCCGATATCATGCCGCTCAGGGGGGAGAACCGGTATCTGGCCGTGACCGGCCTCACCCTGCTGACGCAGGGTCAACGGACGGGCGTGCGGGCGCTGAAAAAGGTGGCCGGAGTTGACGGCAAACCCGTCGGCGTCGGCACGGTGGGCTTTGTGCTGGGGCCCCGCTTGAACGCGGCGGGCCGGCTGGGCGACGCGGCGATGGGCGTTGACTTGTTGACGACGACGGACGAGACCGAAGCGGCCCGACTGGCCCTGCAGCATCACAAGGACAACGAAGCCAGACGGGCCATCGAGGAAGGTGTATTGCGCGAAGCGCTCGTCCAGGCCGGTCGCTTGGATCCGCGTTCGGCGCCGGCGCTGGTTGTGGCGGACCGGGGCTGGCACCCCGGCGTCATCGGCATCGTCGCGGCCCGGTTGGTGGAGCGATTCTACCGGCCCGCGATCGTGGTGGCCGTCGATCCTGTGACCGGAGTGGGCAAGGGTTCCGGACGAACCATTCAGGGGATCGATCTCTATCAGGCGCTGGCCGACTGCGCCGGCCATCTGATGCAGTTCGGAGGACACCGCATGGCGGCGGGCCTGACCGTTCGGGCCGAGCGTGTCGACGAGTTCCGCACCGCCTTTTCTGAAGCCGTGGCCCGCCAGGCGACGCCGGAGACATTCGAGCCAACCCTGTCCATCGACGTCGAAGTGGGATTGGGGGATTGTTCGTGGAGTCTGCTGGAGGAGATCAACCGGATGGCGCCGTTCGGTCCCGGCAACCCCGAACCGGTGCTGGTGGTGAGGGGGGCGTCGCTCGTCGACGCACGGCAGGTCGGCAACGGCCATCTGCGGCTGACATTCCGTGATGCGCCGGCTGCCCTCAATGGTTCGTCAGCGCCGGTGACGGTGTCGGCCATCGCGTTTGGTCAGGGCCACCGGGCGCAGGACGCGATGGCGTTCTCCGGGAAGCTCGATGTGGCCTTTACGTTGAGAGAGGACCGTTGGCAGTCCGCCGGTGGTTCCGCCGCAGGCGGAGAGCGCCGGCTGCAGCTGCAGGTGAAGGATTTTCATCCCGCCGTCCGTCCCGCTGACAGCCCGGCCGTCCACGTGAGCGGAGCGACCCCGGCATGAGCCCTTTGGCCGCGTTCGAGGATATCCTCCACCAGGTCACCGCCTATAATCCCGGCGCGGACCTCCAGTTGCTGCGCAAGGCCTACGACGTCTCCTTTGAGGCCCACGCCGGACAGGTCAGGGAATCCGGCGAGCCGTACGTGAAGCATCCTCTGGAAGTGGCCCAAATTCTGACGAAGCTCAAGCTCGATGTGCCCTCGATCGCGGCTGGCCTGCTGCACGACACGGTCGAGGACACCGACTACACGCCCGACCAGATCAAGCGACATTTTACGGACGAGATCGCAAAATTGGTCGACGGCGTCACGAAAATCAGTAAAATTCCATTCCGCAGCCAAGAGGAGAAGCAGGCGGAGAACTTCCGCAAGATGATCCTCTTCATGGCTGAGGACATCCGGGTGGTGTTGATCAAGCTGGCGGACCGCTTGCACAACATGCGGACGCTCGAACACCTGCCGGAGGAACGGCGGCTGCGCGTTGCGCAGGAAACGCAGGACATCTACGCGCCGCTCGCCAACCGGCTCGGCATCGGCTGGATGAAGGCGGAGTTGGAAGACCACTGCCTGCGCTACCTGCATCCCGACGAGTATGCAAGCCTGTCTAGGAAAATCGCCCAGAAGAAGGACGAGCGCGACCGGATGATCAGTGAACAGATCCAGGTCGTCAAGCGCAACCTCGTGCTCTACGGGTTTCCGGGCGAAGTGACGGGCCGGTCCAAGCACCTGTACAGCATTTACCAGAAGATGAAGCGGCAGGGAATCACGTTCGAGGAAGTATACGACCTGGCTGCGATCCGCGTCATCACGGACACGAAGATGAACTGCTACGGCATCCTGGGCATGATCCACTCGCTGTGGCGACCGGTGCCGGGCCGCTTCAAGGATTACATCGGCGTGCCCAAGTCGAATCTGTATCAGTCGTTGCATACGACGGTGGTCGGACCCAAGGGCCAGCACGTGGAGTTTCAGATCAGAACCGAGGAGATGCACCGCGTGGCGGAGGAGGGCATCGCGGCCCACTGGAAATACAAGGAACAGGGGCGGATCGACGACCGGGACGACCGGCTCTTTGCCTGGCTGCGGCAGCTCGTCGAATGGCAGCAGGAGCTCTCGGACAGCCGGCAGTTCCTCGACTCCGTCAAGATGGACCTGTTCGGGGATGTCATCTACGTCTTTACGCCCAAGGGCGAAATCAGGGAGCTGCCGTCGAACAGCTCCCCAATCGACTTCGCCTACGCGATCCACACGGAGGTCGGCCATCACTGCAGCGGGGCCAAGGTCAACGGCAAGCTGGTGCCGCTCCGTCACCAACTCAAAAGCGGTGATACCGTCGAAATCCTCACCACCGCAACCCAGACGCCCACCAAGGACTGGCTCAAGTACGTCCGCACGCCGAGGGCGAAGACCCGGATCAAGCACTGGATCAAGGCCGAGGAGCAGCGGAGAAGCCTCGAACTCGGCCGACAGCTGCTCGAGCGCGAACTGAGGCGGGTCCATCTGAGCCCGGGCGAAGTGTTCAAATCGGGCAAGCTGGAGGTGAAGGCCAAGGAGGCGGGGCTGTCGTCAACGGAAGATCTGCTGATCGCCATCGGCTATGGGAAGCTCTCAGCCCACCAGGTGACCAACTGGCTGCAGCCGGAACCCCAGCTGAAGGAGGGATTGAAGGAGAAGATCATCGGCAAGATCGGCCTGGGCGGCAAGGGGGTCAGCGTGCGCGGCATCGGTGACGTGCTGGTGCATTTTTCCAAGTGCTGCAATCCGCTGCCCGGCGACCCGATCATCGGCTTCGTCACCAGGGGCCGCGGGCTCTCGATTCACGCGGTCCATTGTCCCAACATCGACCAGTTGGATTATGACAAGGACCGTCTCGTGGAGGTGCGGTGGGAGGCGGAGCAGCCGCAGCAGTATCCGGTGCAGGTGTCCGTGCTTGCCGTTGACCGGCCGGGCATGCTGGCCGCGGTCTCGGCGGCCATCAGCGCCGCGCAGACGAACATCCGCCACGCCGACATTTCCACGTCCGAGGCGCAGAAGGCGGAACTGAACTTTGTCATCGATGTGAAGAACACCAGCCATTTGGACCGCGTCCTGAAGAATATCCAGAAGGTTGACGGCGTCGTTCACGCCCGGCGCGTGGTCCGCAGATCATGAGGCGGAAGACCGTCCTCGGACCGGATGTCAGTCCGGCAGCGGCCGCCCCCTGGTCTCCGGAGCGAACGGCAGGACGGCGATACCGAGCAGGTAGATGAGCCCGATCAGGCTGGTGGCGACTCCGGGTCCGAAGAGCGCACTGAAGCTGCCTTTGATAAACGGCGCGCCCGAGGCCAGGATTCGCCCGGCGTTGAAGCAGAACCCGGCCCCCGTCGCCCTGATCCGCGTGGGGTAGAGTTCAGGCAGATAGATCGGAAATCCGCTGAAGATGCCGTTGTTGAAGAAGCCGAGCACCGGCAGTAACCCCAAGACAAACCAGTAGCTCTTCGGCGTCAGAAAGATGACGGGCAGCATCACCACGCTGCCCGCGCACATCAGGAAGAAGGTCGGACGGCGGCCGATCCGGTCGGCGATCGGTCCGAACGCCAGGTAGCCGGCAAGGGCGCCGGCGTTGAGGCTCATGACGGCATAGCTGACGTTTCGGTTGATCGTCTCCTGGTCGAGATGGCGGGGAGCCAGCAGTTCACGAATCAGCGTTGGCGTCCAGTTGGTCGCCCCCCAAAGGCCGAAGACGGCCACGAACGCCAGGGTGGTGCCCGCGATCGTCTTCGAACGAAGATCCTTGCGAAAGAGTCGTCCGAGACCGGACGCCAGCCACTCCGCCTCTTCGACCGAAAGGCGCGCAAGCCGGCGGATCCGCTCCCGCTCCAGCTTGACCTTGAGCCACCACTCGGGTTCCTTGACCAACGCGCGGACCATCAGTGTGAGCAAAGCCGGAAGAATCCCGATCAGAAAGATCACCCGCCAGCCGTACTCGCCGAACAGCAGGTTGACCAGCGCGGCGATGAAAAAGCCGCCCGCCCAGGCGGACTGCAGCACCCCCGCCGCTTTGGCCCGCTTGGCCTCCGGCCAGGTTTCCGCCACCAGCGCCGCGCCCGCCGCCCATTCCCCGCCGATGCCGACGGCGGTGAGCAGCCGGTAGAGGGCCAGTTCCCACCACGTGTGCGAGAGCGCCGCGAGTCCGGTGAAGAGGGAGTAGATGAGGATGGTCAGGATCATGGTTTTCGTCCGCCCGAGATGATCGGCGAGGATGCCGAAGAGCAATCCGCCGAGGGCCCAGCCGATCAGAAAAATGGAGAAGATGATCCCGCCGTACCACTCGATGTTTCCGGTGGAGGCATCGGCGCCGAGCAGGTCGTGCAGCGCGGGGTGCAGAACGATGGCATAGAGGGTCGAGTCCATCGAATCGAAGACCCATCCCAGCCAGGCCACCGACAGCACGAGCCACTGGTAGCCGGTGACGCCTGTCCACCATGGGGGGCTGTGTCCGTCGGTGGTATCGGCTCCCGGCATGGGGTTCGACGGATTCGATGCTCAGGGTGTGTCCGGCCGGGGCGGCGATCCGGGGGGGGCCGTCCAGTCGAGTGAAAGGCCCGTCCGCAGATTAGCGTGCGTGGCGGCGCCGGCCGGCAGTTCGATGACGTAAAGCGCGGGGGCGTCCGGATGGTAGATGAGGCAGGGCTCGTGGGGACAGGGTGGGACGTTCATCTCGATGTGAATGATCCGTTTCTGGTCATCCAGCCAGAGGATGTCGAGCGGGATCTGCATATTCTTCATCCAAATGCCGTAACGGTCAGGCGAGGGAAAGAGAAAGAGCATGCCGCGGTCGTTGGGAAGCGAAGGACGGAACATCAGGCCGAGACTCCGTTGATGCGGCGTGGAGGCGATTTCGAGGGTCACTGCGTGCCCATTGGGCAGACGCAGTGTGGAGGTGTCCCCGGCCGCCGCCGGCTGGACGCCGACGGGAGTGAGGGCAGATCCGAGCAGGACGATCATCACGAGGAGTGTCAGGGCGGCCGATCGCATCCGCACATTATGGCACCGTTGCCGGGCTCTGTCCATACTGGATTGCTCTCGCCGTCTCAGCGTATCGTTCTTCTGTACCTCCCATGTTAATCAATCAATGGGGGTTGTCACGGGGAGATAGAGTCTCAGCCTTAAAATCAGGGGGCGGTGCTTCGCCACGGCCCTGGCTTGAGCCATGGCTTCGTGCTCAGGTTCCGCCTTCGCCGGCTGTACCGGCGAAGCTCCACTCCGGTTCCTCCCCCTGGGCATTCATATGTGGGAGCCGCCGCCCCCACACCCCGGCCCATCGGAGTTACACTCACGCCCGCTATCCCTGTGCATCGCTCCATCGTACAGAGCGCGTCCAATAACCAATGGGGGGCCTCGGGGGGAGATCGGGGCTGGGGGGCATCGGAGTGCGCACGCTGCGACGAGTAAGGAGCAGCGAGCTTGTGCGCGCCGCCGAGTCAGTGAGGCGGCTGGCCCCGTACGGGCCCCCATTAATAATACCTCCCCT
>DATJYI010000161.1:0-4946 GCA_035499635.1 Nitrospiria bacterium
CAGAAACGGCGGAAGAGCCGGTGCCAGAGCGGCTCTTCCTTTTCCGTGATCTCGTTGTATCCGACACGGTCGAGTCGCGCGGCCGCCTCGGCGCGGGCCAACCCGCGCGCGCGATCGGTTTGCAACTCGCGGATCGTGTCATCGATCGGCTGTTTGCCGTAGTCGTCGGTCTGTTTGGTCATCGTTGCCGCCTGTGTCTCGTATGCTGGATACCGGTCGTCATCCTGCATGCATCCCATCACATAAGAAAAGGGGGCTGATTTCGCCCCCCCCCACGATCGCTCAATTATTGGCATCAGCCGGCGCCACCAGGCGCGGTCTTCCGACCCAAACAGTCGCCGCGTCGGAACTCCCGACGCGCCTCTTCGTTCAGCCCTTTCGGTGTTCTCCCCAACCGTTCTCTCGCCAAATCGATCGCAAACGTTATCGAATGTACGGCCCGGTGCCGTACCGGCGCATCATCCGATGGCTGTTGAAAAACGACCCGTTTGTGCCGATCGCCCCTTTCATCACGCGAATCCAGCCGGCGCGGTCCCGGTGGTAGAGCGACAGGACCGTCTGCTCCAGCTTGGCATACAACGACTTCGCATCTCCGTCGTTGGCCGATTCCGCGCCATCGCCTACGGCCCAGCCGGTGAGGCCCTCAATACACCCCTCCAGCCACCAGCCGTCCAGAACGCTCACGCTCGGCACGCCGTTGATGGCCGCCTTCATTCCGCTGGTCCCGGAGGCTTCCAAGGGACGGAGCGGAGTATTCAGCCAAACATCAGAACCGGACACCATTGCCAGGGCCAGATCCATACAGTAATTCGGCAGATAGGCCATCGGGATGATGCCAGACAGTTTGCGAATATGGTCATGCAGCACTTCGATCAGTCGTTTCCCCTCCCCATCACGAGGATGGGCCTTTCCGGCCAGCACGATCTGAAACGGAGATTGCTGCGCGATCGCCTTGAGCCGGTCCAGATCGGCGAAGAGCAGATCGGGCCGCTTGTAGGCGGTCATCCTGCGGGCGAATCCCACAATCGGGCGGTTCGGGTCCAACACCGAACCGGTGAGCCTCCCGACGGTTTCGATCAGGTGCGCTTTCGCCTGACTGTGGGCTTCCCAGATCGCCTCATCCGGAATCTGACTGACCCGCACCAGCATGCCGGGCTCATGACACCAGCCGGGAATATAACGATCATAGAGCGCGGCAACGGCCGGATGGGTCCACGTGAAGGGATGGACGCCGTTGGTCACTGAATCCACGCGGTAGCCCGGGTACATTTTTCTGGAGAGCTCGGCGTGGCGCTTGGCGACGCCGTTGATGTGCTCACTCAGGTTCAGCGCAAGGCGGGTCATGTTGAGCGCGTCATCCCCCGCGAGTGACTTCAGGGTTGCAGGATCGATGAACTCCCCCAACACCTTGTTCACCAGCTCATACGGAAAGATATCGTGCCCCGCCTCCACCGGCGTATGGGTGGTGAAGTTGCAGAGTCCCCGGACCCTGGGAATGTCATAGAGGGGTTCCCCGGGCCGCGCATCTTCCGGCGGATAGGCGTGCCGCCGGAGCAACTCCAGGCCCAGCAATGCGGAATGGCCTTCATTGAGATGATAGTGGCGAATGTGAAAGCCCAGCGCACGCAACAGCCGCACGCCGCCGATCCCCAAAATGATCTCCTGTTTGAGGCGGTAGGTCTCATCCCCGCCGTAGAGGTAGTGGGTCAGCTCCCTGTCATCGCGCTGGTTCTCCTCGAGATCGGTGTCCAACAGGATGACGGGCACCCGCCCCTTCGTCTGACCGGTGAAGATATAGAGCCAGCCCCGAATCCACACGTCCCGAGCTGCCATCCGCACGGCGATTTTCGCCCCAAGGGGAACCGCATGCTTGGCCGGATCCCAGGTGTCGGGCCGTTCGATCTGGCGTCCCTGGCCGTCAATTTCCTGGCGGAAATAGCCGGCCCGGCTCACCAGGCTGACGGCGACCAGGGGCAGCTCGAGGTCGGCGGCCGACCGGACCGTGTCGCCGGCCAGCACCCCGAGGCCGCCACTGTAGGTGGGAATGTCGTTGCGGAGCGCGATCTCCATGGAAAAATAGGCGATGCGCGGCTCCTGCGTGAATTCATCCTGCATTCGTCGCTCCGGCGTCTATCCCGACCGCGTAAAAGTACGCATCGTCAGGCCGGGCACCAGTCCGCCCCGCTCATCCGGACGTTTAGTGCGTCTCCTTCACCATCTCGATCGCGCCGCAGGGACATTCCTGCACACAGATGCCGCAGCCTTTGCAATAGTCGTAATCAAACCGAAACCGCTTGCCCGGTCCCAGTTTGATCACGGCGTTGTCGGGGCAGACGCCGTAGCAGTTGTCGCACTCGAAGCAGTTGCCGCACGAGAGGCAGCGGCGGGCCTCCAGGAGCGCCGTGTCGGGGTCGAGGCCGCCCGTTACCTCGTCGAAATTTGATCGTCGACGAACGGCCTCCAGCAGGGGCTGCTCCGACCGTTCGGCATCGGTGTAATACCAGGTGTGGAGCGTGTCATAGGACGCGATTGGATGGGCCTCCGGCTTGACGTAGCGGCTCCCGCGCAAATAGGCGTCGATGTGACGAGCCGCCTTCTTCCCGTGGCCGGTGGCCGTCGTGACGGTCCGCTCCGACGGGACCATGTCGCCGCCGGCGAAGAGGCCGGGCCGTCCGGTCATCATGGTCCCGTCCACTTGAATGATTCCATCCTCCGCAATGACCAACCCCGGAACGTGGCGAAGAAAGGCGGTGTCGGCATTTTGTCCGATCGCCAGGATCAGCGTGTCCGCGTCCAGCTTCTCGTACCGTCCGGTCGGCTTGGGTCGGCCCGTTAAGTCCAATTCCATCACTTCGACCGTCAACGCCTCCGCCTCCGCGCCCCTGATCGCTTCAAGCCACCGGAAGGCCACCCCCTCCTCCAGCGCCTCGTCGATCTCAAAGGCGCGGGCCGGCATGTGGGCGCGGTCGCGCCGGTAGATAATGACGGCCTCTTCCGCACCCAACCGCTTTGCGGTGCGCGCGACGTCGATCGCGGTATCCCCCCCGCCGTAAACGACCACACGCCGTCCCACCTTCGGCGGCATCGCGCCTTCCATGCTCCGGAGGAAACTCGCCGCGTCGAGAATCTTGCCCGCGTCGCGCCCCGGAATCTCGATCCGTTTGGCCAGATGCGCTCCGATGGCGAGAAAGGTCGCGTCAAACCTCCCCTTCTTCATTTCGGCTTCAAGGTCGGCCACGTGATGATTGAGCCGGATCGTCACCCCCATCGCCTCAATCCGGGCGATCTCGGCGTCGAGGATCTCGCGCGGCAGGCGGTACTTTGGAATGCCGAACCGCATCATGCCGCCCGCACGCGGGCCGGCGTCGCGGATTTCCACGGCGTGACCGAAGCGGGCCAGATGGTAGGCGCACGACAGGCCGCTCGGGCCCGCGCCGATGATCAGCACCTTCCTGCCCGTCGGCTGTCCCGGCTCGATGCGCCACCCCCGGTTGATCGCCTCGTCGCCCAGAAAGCGTTCGACCGCGTGGATGCCGACGGCCTCATCCAGTTGCGCCCGGTTGCAGGCCGTCTCGCAGGGGTGATAGCAGACGCGGCCGTGCACGGCCGGCAGCGGGTTGTCGTCCATCAGCACTCGCCACGCCGTTTCATACTTGCCCTCCTCGGCGTGATAGAGCCAGGCCTGGATGTTCTCGCCCGCCGGGCAGGCGTGGTTGCAGGGCGGCAGCCGGTCGACATAGACGGGCCGACTCGTCCGCCAGGCGCCGGTGTGGTTGGCGCGGCTGCTGTCTGGGTCGAGCGTAATCGCAAAGGGTTTTGCGGGCCGTTGAAAACGCCCATCTGCAGCGTTCTCGGCTCCTCGGGAATCCTCACGTACCGCCCCAGTACGCTCCGGTTCCCTCGGAACCTGCGGCCTTGCAGCTGGAGCGTTTTGATCGGCCTGCGGGGACATCGTGCGTTTCAACTCCTCATGAGAGTCCATCCTCGACTCCGGCGGGTAGCAGGTTGTACGTCGCGATGTTCTCATCCGCCATCGCCTGGATGGCCGCGATCGTCTCCCTGGCCGGCGGATCGCCGAACAGGTGCTTGAATCGGCCCTGCGGTTTCAGATAGTGCTCGACCGGAACTTTGCGACGGATCGTGGTCCGGCCCACGACACGGCCGTGCTCCGCTTCGAAGAGGGGAAAGAGACCTGTTTCGATCGCCAGCCTGGCGATCGTGATCGTCAGCGCCGGATCATGCGCCCAGCCCAGTGGGCAGGGGACGAACATGTGGATGTAACGTGCGCCGCGGATCCTCGTCGCCTTGGTCACCTTCGCCTCCAGATCATGCAGGTCGGCGACCGACGCGGTGGCAACATAGGGGATGCCATGCACCATCGCGATGCGCGGAAGGTTCTTCCCCGTGCCGAACGGATTGCCTGGCCTGGGACCGACGGCCGGCGTCGTCATCGTCCGGGCGGCCGGCGGCGTGGAACCGGAGCGCTGGACGCCGGTGTTCATGTAAGCGCCGTTATCGTAGCAAATGTACAGGACGTCATCGTTTCGCTCGAACATGCCGGACAGGCAGCCGAAACCGATGTCAACCGTGCCGCCGTCGCCTCCCTGCGCGACGACCCGCACGTCCGACCGCCCCTTGGCTTCAAGTGCGGCCGCCACGCCTGCGGCGACGGCCGGGGCGTTGCCGAACAGCGAATGAAGCCATGGAATCTTCCAGGAACTTTCGGGATAGGGAGTGGAAAAAACCTCCAGGCAGCCGGTTGCATTGACGGCGACCAGCCGGTTGTTAGAGGCGCGCATCGCCGCGTCGATCGCGTACCGTGCGCCCAGCGCTTCACCGCAGCCCTGGCAGGCGCGGTGGCCCGAATCAAGCGAATTGGTCCGCTCCATCCTCGCCTGCACCGTGCGCTGGTCCTCATCCAGCAACCGGTTGCCCGCGGTGAAGGT
>DATJYI010000162.1:0-11047 GCA_035499635.1 Nitrospiria bacterium
GCGGTTTGTGTTGATCGGGTTTGGGGGTGGGGGGGGCCGGATTGATGAAGTCCACGAACACTGTCGCCGCCTCCATCGGGGTGAACGGGATCTGATAGTGCCACAGGGCAGAGATCGCCGCACCGTGCAACGCCAGCACAAACAGCAGTCCGGCTGTTTTGTCCCACACCGATCGATGAGACGCATCAACCATCGTGTCCTCTACACACGCCCGTCACCCACGGACGCCGCCGAACGAAACCGTCAGACCGCCAAAGATTTGAAACGGCGGGCCCAGCTGTGTGCCACCGGCTGTGGTGGCTACATATTTGTTGTTCAGCAGGTTCTGACCAATGACAAACACCTCCGCATACTTCCAGATCGGGTAGGAGGCCGATGCGTCCACAACGGTATGCGCATCCAGTTTGAGGGTGTTGCCGGTGTCGTCCCAGGCCGTGCTGAGGAACCGGAACCGCACCTCGAGTTTGGCCCCGGCTGCCTGGTTATAGCGAGCGACGGCGCTGACGGAATGCGCGGGGACGTTGGGAACCCGGTTGCCTTCAATCGACGGATCGGGGGAGTAGGAGATGATTTCGGCGTTGGTGTAACTGTAACTGACTCCCGTGGAGAGCGAGTCGGTCAGTTGCAGATCGCCCATCGCCTCGACCCCCAGGCTTCTCGTCTCGCCGAGATTCGCGACCTGCACCGTGTAGGGAGGGCCGAAGGAGGTGGTCACGAAATTGATCTGATCTCTGATCGTGTTGTAAAAGAAGTTGACCTGGCCATGGAACTGCCCCTGGGTGATGTCGACACCCGCTTCCTCGCCCCACAGGACCTCCGGTCTCACTTGTGGGTTGGGTATCAACACGAACCCTGGGGATGTGAACTCACGATAGAGATTGTCGAGTGTCGGCGCCCGGAAACTGCGATAGACGGAGGCGCGGATGGCCAGGGCTTTGGTGAGCTGGTACCGTACAGCGAGTTTTGGATCCCATTCGAGGTAATCCTTGTTATCGAACTGGGTGGTGCTCCCCGGGATGTTTTCTATGCTGCCGTCATAGTTGCGGAAATAGTCCACGCGAAGGCTCGGTTGGATATCCAGGTCCAGTATCGGCTGGATCGTGGCCTCCCCGTATAGCCCGGCGAACAGTTCCTGGCCGCCGCCGTTCAGCTCTGTGGGACTGGCGCCGGGGGTGGCAATGTCCTGCTGCCTGTCGACGCCTTCGATGTGACGTAGATCCACGCCCGTGGTCATGAGCGGCAGCCAGTTCAGATTCGGGGACGTGTGCGTCCATTGAAACGATCCTCCAATATCGGTGGCCGGCGTCTGATGGATATTCGAAATATATTCGGCGTTTCGGTCGTACGCGGGAGGGCTGAGATCGGTATTGGTGGTGTTAAATTGCTCATTCAGGTAAAAAATGCTGGCGTGAATGTCATCCTGCGGAGTGAGTCTCCACCGCCCGCCCGTTGCCATATTCACGGTTCTGGTATCGTTTGTTTCCAGGTTGGTTGCATAATTCTGGTTGAATTGATAATAATTTCCACGGAGGAACCCGGTAAACTCGGCCGTGTGGTAATCCATCTTCATCTGCACATTGGCGGCATTGCTCGCCGTCGCGCGATCGATGGATCCCTGTTCGTCCGCCACCAAAGGGTCGTAGCCGGCGGTGATGAAATAGTTCACGTCTAGGCTGATCCCCAGCCGATCATCGACCTTCTGGCTGCTGTGGATGTCCGATCGGAACGTGTTGTCGGACCCGCCCATTGTCGTGACGCTCAGTTCGGTGGCGTCGATGGGATGAGTGATGAAATTCACCACGCCGCCCTCTGCAAAACTGCCCCAAAGGCTGGAGCTGCCGCCGCGGACAATTTCAACGCGATCGATCCGTTCTTTCGGAATCCGGTTGAAATCGATATAGCCCATAAAGGGGTCATTGACGGGTACACCATCCATGAGCACCAGCACATGCGGCGCACCGCCGCCGAGTCCGCGGATCGACAGCCAGTTCCCGGTAGGATGATTGATGTAGCTGGGCAGATAGCTGGAGAAATTGAGACTGGGAACACTCTGCAGCACACCATCGGTCGTAAACGCGGGAGTCTGTTTGACTGCCTGCTGGTCGAGCACCGTGGTGCTGACGGGAAGATCCGAGACGGTGCTCTCGGTGCGCGTCGCGCTGATCACCACAGGATTGAATGTGGTGGGTGTGCCGGAGTTGGTTGTCGCTGCCCCATTATTCGGCTGGCTTGCGGTCGTCTGTTCGGTGTTGTTCTCTTGCGGAGCAGAGGTCTCCTCAGCCGCGCCGGTTGATGGATGAATCAGCCATGTGCATGCGAGCACAATGATGACGTACCGGTAAATACCATGCATGAAATACCCCTCCGTTCCTGAAAAGGAATAAGGCCATCCGGAAAACCTGCGCGCACGCCGATCTACCGAACGCATGAAGGACATCAGATTGGCGCCGTGGCGCGGTTGTCCCGCGCAGACGACGGTATCGTGACGCCTTAGACGGTGGGAGTGACGGAGGGTGGAGCGCGGGGAGAGCTGGAGACGATGAGCGTGAATCCGGCTGGCGGCGGATTCGTGGGGAACAAGAGCTCCGCGACCTGAAGCGGGGAAGCGTGAGTGATCGTGGTAGTTTGGATCGCGGTTGCGGCACAATGGCACGCCATCCTGCAGTGGGATTGATGACCATTGTTCTGTTCAGAGGACTGATGGTGTGCGGCGTGATCGTGGTCGTGATCGAAATACTGGCAGTGGATCGCCTCGCCGGTCAGCGCCAGATAACTGAGCAGGACGGCGACGACCAGCATGCGGTCGCCGGGAAATCCAAATCGTCGTGAGGAGAGCATCTTCATGAGCAGCGGCATCTATATACACCACGGTCTGGGAAAAAGCAAGCGGCGGGTACTGTCATGGGGGAAAAGGGAGTAAGTGGGGTGCCCAAAGTGGGCCGGTCTGCTACCCTCTCAAACCCACTACAGCCGCAACCGATCGAGGTCGAATCGTTCCTCAACGATGAATTTTTCAGTGTAGAGCGCAGGGTTTACTTTTTAAGAGCGGCTCTGCTACGATCGTTGGCGTGTTCGCTTGCCGATCCGATGGGTTGTGGCATGACAAAATCACCCGTCGATCGCGGCGTGCCGTCGGGCTGGGTGTGATCTTCCTCCTCTCCCTCTTCAGCCTGTTCGGCAGTCACACCCCGGCGTCCGCCGCCATGCCGACGAACGACCAACCGGGACGTGCGATGCCGTTGCAGGGGAATCTACATATCGTGTCGCCGGGCACGCCCCACAATCCCTACAACAGCGATCCGCCCACCTCAGGCCCTCATGTCCGCTGGCTCGCTCCCTGGGGCGTCCACAAGGTGCCGATTCCTCTTGAAATACAGGTGCACAATCTCGAGGACGGCAGCGTGGTGAACCAGTACAAATGCTCCGCGCCCTGTCCCAAACTGATCGCCAAGATTGAAGCGCTGACCAAACGGCCGGACTTGCTCGCCCTGCCGAAGGCAGCGGTGAATCCCCAAGGCCCGCCGGCCATCCGGTTGGTCGTGGCGCCCTATCCGACAATGAAGTTTCCCATTGCTCTGACCGCGTGGGGCCGGATCGACACGCTTAACCGCTATGAGGAGACGAAAATTCTCCGCTTCATCAAGGCCTATATTGGCATCGACCACCACCCACCCATGGAAGAATAGCCGGCGAGGCCTGTTGCGCGCCTATCATGGCCGGCCCGAATGGGGATCACTGTTGTGACGGCCATGCGCCGCAAGGGAGGGGGAGATGACGCCGTTGGGGAGAAGGCCTGGACGGTGGATTTGACAATCGCTCCACCGTTTATTATGTGAGGGCTGTTCTGGATAGAAAATTTGGATGGTGCTTTACTGGTTGTCACGTCCGTCTAGAGGGATGGTGGCCGCGCACTCTCACAGAGGAGGGGGTATGGTGTACGGAAAGGGCCGTGGCAGGATTGATCAGCGGCGTTGTTCCAGATGTCCCCGCTCCTCCTCGTGCCGTTCGGAGTGGCGACCCGCTCCTATAGGAGACATCGCGTGATGGACAAAATTCTTCCTGGACTGGCGGCGATTCAAAACATTCATCCCATGTTCGTGCATTTTCCGATCGCCTTCTTCTGGGGGGCGCTGGCCATGGAATCGGCGGCGATGGTGATCTACGAGCGGTTCCATTTCGTCGCGACCTGGCTGCTCTATTTGGGTGCGCTTGCGGCAGGGGTGTCCGCGATAACAGGACTGCACGCGATGAATAAGATCGCAGCCGCGTCGGGCGGTCACCATGGCCCGAACCATGGATTGATTCACGTGCACGAGCACTGGATGCTCTCGGTAACGACGATGGGCGTGCTCCTGGCCGCGTACCTCTACTGGATGAACACAGGGCGCGTGTGGAACGGCCACCGTTGGCGCTTTGTGGTGGGTCTGCTTCTGCTTGCCGTTGTGCTCACGCTGGGGGCCGATCGGGGCGCCCGGTTGGTGTTTCAGTTCGGATTTGGGGTTATTCCGCCCTCCTAAAAGAGACGCCCCACGCGGCCGGGGATGAAGAACACCACCACTGAACAATTGGGCCTCTCCCCTTCACTCGGCCGAAATATGTTGGGTATATACCGGCATTTCCTTCGGAAACCTCGTGTTGGGATGCCTCGGTAGTCGGCAGAGCCCGACCCCGGCCTTGTCAGGACACATTTTGCCCCGTATACTCCCCGCACGATGACCCGCCGGACGATGATCGGTTTGGCCGCCGTGGCCGCGGTCATGGCCGTGATTGGGGCGCTTGCGGCGGGGCCGTTGCGGTGGACCCTACGCCGTGTGCACGGGTCAAACCCCGCCGAGTGCGTCCGGCTGGCCACCCACGCGGAGCGGGCGCGCTGCCTTGATCCCTACTTCCGCGCCGCGGCCCGGGCCGGGCAGACGAAGGCGGCGCTCCGCGAGTTAATGGACCTCGTCCGAAGCGGCGCGCTCGACGATTGCCATCATCTGGCCCACGATTTCGGTCACGTGGGCTTCGAGGTGCAGGGGACCCTCGCGGCCGCCATGCGCGCGGGAGACGCCAGTTGCCTGAACGGCTACTACCACGGGGTCGTGGAGGCGGCGGTGCAGCACGCGGCGTCGCAAGGTCCACTCGAGATCACCCGGATGTGCACGGAGTTACGCGGAGACAGCTTGGCCTACGATGCGTGCGTCCACGGCCTCGGCCACGGCCTGATGCACGTCTCCCGCGACGACGTCATGCTGTCCAGGCGGCGGTGCGCCGACCTGCCCGATGACTACGCCCGCCGGCGATGCAGGGGCGGCGTTTATATGGAGAACTCGATGCGGTATCTCGACCTGGATGACGCCCACTACCGCACGTCCGCGCCGCGTGCCTGCGACGGCCTTGCTCTTCCGCCCGCCGAACGCGATTCGTGCAACGACCAGATCGGTGAGATTGCCATGTTCTACTATCGACACAATCTCAATGCCGCACTCGAGATCTGCCAGGCGGTTGGCAGCGGGTCGGCCGCCAAGGCGTGCGAACGCGGAGCCCGGGACGAACTGGTGACCTCCCGTTTGGAACGCCAGTCTGACTGATGGAGCGCGCGTCGGTGGTGCCAGAGAATCCCGCGCCTTGATCATCGGCGCACAATGACCCGAAAACACAGAGCCCCCAACACTCCGCCATCCGCTCCCTGAGCTGGATGGAAGGCGCCGCGAGGGCGTTCGACATCGGCCTGCTGCTGAACGGAGCCCGGAACTTCCTCGCTCCGCTCATTTCAGATGATCAATAACAGTAGAGTGCCCTCTTTCCGCGCGTCATTCAGCAGCAATGTCAAATCGGCGGAGAGTTGCTCGTACGGCTTGTTACCACCTATTTTGCAATTGGTCGGATTTTTTTGGTTACGACTTGAATGTTGAAGAAGAGGGAATGATTAATGAATCACGCTTTCCAGTAGGTGATGCAATCTTTGAATGGCAGGATGTATCTCTTCGTGGCGTTCTCTTCTTGACTTTTTAATTTGATTAACTGTAGGTTAAACCAATTGCCTGTAAGTTTAATCACATGATTGCAAAAAAACTTCTTTCACTGACGTTGGTCCTCACCTTTTCTGTCGTTGTAACCCTTTCCATTGTCTGCCGGTATCATCACGGCCTCGGTGGCCCTGAGCAGGGTCAATCTCCCTCTTCCCACACTTTACCTCTTTGCTCCCTGCTCTCCAAAGTCATCGGACAGGTGTTCGTCGCGTCCGCAACGATTGCCCTAATTTCTTACGCCCAATTCATGAGAGGGACCGTCAGATCGAGCGATGAGTGCTCTTTCATGTTGGTGCTGCAATATCCTGCCCGCGCTCCCCCACTCCTCTAGACAAAGCCACTCATTCAACTCAAGTTAACGATTGCTTCATCATTCGTGTCCAAGTCAGGGGTTTGATGAGGGACGATGCCTGTGCCGATGAGAGTCTCCGCTGAGGCAGTGCCTTTGCAGACGTCAACAATCGACCTGATCAGACAGCGAATTTGATTCATAATCAATGGAGGATGACACATGGCTCGAATAGTCGCGAGTGTAGCGGTGTTGTTTATGTTTGGTGTGGGGCTGTGGACAATACAAACGGCCGCGGTACAACAAAGTGTGTTTGCCGAGGAGGCGAAGAAGGACGACCAAACCCAAAAACCCATGGTGCGTAAACCAACGTCTGAGGAAATAGGCCAGATGAAGATCTGCGCTGTGGCAGGCACCAAATTTGAGGTGGCCAGTAACACACCGGTCATCGATTACAAGGGCAAGACGTATTACTTTTGTTGCAAACACTGCCTGCATGATTTCCAGAAAGACCCCGACAAGTACGCCAAATGACCACGGCGTGAGGGGGTGTATCCTGTCGCGTGTAGGAGTGGTTCGTATCACCCCGGCGGCGCGCGCTTTATCGCGTGCGCCGTCGGGTCCTCCAATGCGTTCTATTTTCTACCTCCTGGTTGTCACTGTCCTGGCCTGTGCTGCCTGCACCTCCCATGAAATCAGCAAACCGCAAGTCATCAAATATGAGACCCCATATTCGAGCTCCTCGTGGATGGGACAAACCAATTTGGCGACGACGCCTGACGGAAAAGTAGTTCTAACATGGTTAGAGAAAGTGGGAAGGGAGCAATATGCTCTCCGCCTCTTGGTACGACAGGCCGGCAGCTGGTCAGCTCCCAGGACCATTACCGAAGGAAACGCCTTTGTGATCCATTGGGCTGAGCTGCCTTCGCTTGTCGTCCTGCCGAGCAGAGAGTGGATCATCTCCTGGATTGAAAACGCACAGGAAGGACAAGGGCAGACTGAACTAAAAATCTCCAGATCCGACGATCAAGGCGCAACGTGGGGACCGCCAATCACATTGCTTCCTGATCAACACCTCGCCGACCGAAGCTTCGCCTCATTACAGCCATGGAGCGACGGGGACGTGGCGGCGATCTATCTGGACGGACGAGCTCTTTCCCGTGACGAGACACCGCTGAACCGTGAGCCGGAAGTCCGGTTTACCACGTTTCATCCTGACGGGAAACCTGGACGTGATGCAGTCATCGACGCCATGCCCTGCGACTGTTGCCGACCTGCACTGGCCCACACTGATCGAGGGCTCATCGCCGTCTATCGTCATCGGGACAACATAGAAACTCGTGATATCTTTATCGCACGCTATCACAATGACTTTTGGACAAAGCCCGTACCCGTCCACACTGATGGCTGGATCCTGAAGGGGTGTCCACTCAATGGCCCTGCGGTGTCCACGTCGGGTGACACCGTCTCTGTTGCATGGTTTACCGGTGCAAACGCGAAGGCCCGTGTCTTTGTTGCCTTTTCCGATGATGGAGGCGCCACCTTTGGGTCGCCAGTGTTAGTCAGCGAGGCATTCACCCTGGGTCGAGTCAATATCGAGCTCGTGTCGGATAACGCTGCATTGGTCTCCTGGCTCGAGACTGGAAACCAGGGTGCCACCCTCATGGCCCGCTTGGTGATGAAAGACGGCACCATGGGCAAGTCGTTTCCTGTTAGCCAAAATGGCGGAGCGTCCGTTGCCAGAATACCGCGCATGGTACGAGTAGGGAAGGAGCTGCTCTTTGTCTGGACAGGTTCAGGTGAGCCAGGAAGCTTGAGGATGGCGTCATTGACACCAGAACCTCAGTAAGCTTGTTGACGACTGCTCTTCACCCCAAAAATGATCAAGAATCACGTGTAAGGCTTAAAAGGTAGAAAAAACGCGGATCAGGTCTTCACTTGGCCATCCGCATCAAGAGCGGGCACGCAGGCCAGGTCGGACTTGAAAAAGTAGAGGTTCTCTTCCGGCCTTACGCACGAGGGGAATGGTAAGATTTACGACAGATGGATTGGACTTTATGAAAAGCCTATCGAAGATGATTGCACTGACAGGCGTGGTGATGGTTGCTGGGTGTCTTGCGACGTCTATGGCATCGGCCTACAAAGAGGCAGAGGCCGGAACGGCGGTGGTTGAGGGAAAAATTACCTTTAAGGGGAAACCGCCCGCTCCTATGCGCTTCAGGTTGACGAAATTTCCTAATTCAACGTTCTGCTCGCAGGTCGATACAGATCAGCAAGGGAATCGTGCCCTTCAGCAAGTGAACGTCACTCACGGTACGCTCCAGGACGTGGTCGTGTATATCCAGAACATCGCCAGGGGTAAGCCATTTAAATTCAATGGGACGGATGTCAAGATTAGCCTGTGTCGGTTGCTGGTACAAGACGGGTCTTCCACGTTCGTGGGAGTGGTGGTGAATGGCGCGGACATTCGCATCCTAAATGATGATGCGGATCCATCCGACCCCAAAGCCGCGAAGGGCGTACTTTATCATCCACATGCCTATGAGGTTGTGGATGGCCGGAGTCGCACCATGTTCGATTTGCCTCTTCCTGATAAAGGGCAGGTAATCACACAGCCTGTGATCCTTCGGGAAAAAGGGAGCATGATGAAATTGCAATCCGATCGGCAACAGTTTATGGAGGCGTACTTTTACCCAGTCGAGAATCCTTACTATGCGATCGTGGGATCCGTAGGCACATATGAAATCGATCAGGTACCGCCCGGGAAGTACGATTTAATCGCCTGGCATCCTATTCTTGGGACTCAGGAAAAAGAAATCGAGGTGGGCGCCACGGGTAAAGTGACGGTGAATTTTGAATTTTCGATCTTCACACGACGCCGGTTCGTGTCCCCTTCAACTCCTCTCCTGCGGGGCAGAATACGATAGGAAGGGATGCAGGGCCTATCTTCGTTATCAGAAAATCATTGTGGGCCAGTCCTGCCTGCGACAGCAGTGGGTGGCACCCGTGTACGCATGACGGCCGCTCCGGCTGCGTCGTCTCATCTCAAGTACGAGCGTTATGTCTTGCATCCACGCTTCGGTATGGAATGAATCAACGGTCGGTTTCCCGCCGGTCTCTGGGAACTAATGGGGCAGGGGCAGAATGTTCTGTTCTTGTATCCTCAAGGATTTCTTCGTGAAATAAAGCATAGCGAAGAGTTTTCAAAAATTCACGTTTTCCGGACGGAGTCATCGCCGCAAGGTCCACCTTACAAAATGTCAATTCCGGACTTTTGAAAAATCATTGATTGCGACAAGCAGTGACCGATAATCTTTCCCTTGATCCATTCCCCCCATCAGGATATCGAGTGCCTGGACAATCGAGTGTCTGGCAATTGATTTCTCATTGCCTTTGGCGTCGCCTGCTGGAGAGTCAAAAACAAATATTATTGATCCAAGCTGTCAAGAGAACGACTGGCGGGTGTCGGGCCATCCAGTCACTTTCGCTTGCAGCGGTCTGAAGACATCCGGCCCCAGGCGCAGATGGATCGCCATGATTGAGCCATTGGCTGTGGTGTACGCCACCTTCGCAGGCGCCGGGGCAACCGCCCTCGGCGCTTCGACGGTCCTGATCCTTCCAACCCTCTCGCACCGGAGCCATGATACATTACTCGGGTTCTCCGCAGGCTTGATGGGCGGCATCGTTGGGTTGCAGCTTCTCCCCGAAGCGTTTCGAACATCACAGGGTCGGGGCCTGATCGTGCTGTTGAGCATTGTCCTTGGTGTCTTTACCTTGATGGGTCTGGATCGCATGGCCCGTTGGTTGCCGACGCCGGAGCCGTTTCGGCGCGGCGAGTCGGATATGCGGCGGGCGCCCACGGGATTTCTCGTGTTCCTGGCGCTCTCGGTTCATAATGTACCGGAGGGCCTTTCCACCGGGTTGGGGTATGGTCATGGCGTGACCTCTTTTGGCAACGCGGTTGCGCTCGCAGTCGCCTTCCAAAATATACCGGAAGGGCTGGTGGTCGCCGTGCCTCTGCGGGCAGAAGGTCATTCTCGATGGGCAGCTTTCGCGTTGGCCGCCGTCACGGGGATTATTGAGCCAATTTTCTCAGTGATTGCGATGCTGGCCGTTGACTTCTCGGCCGCCGTCCTCCCCGGCGGTCTTGGCTTTGCAGCCGGTGCCATGGCCTACGTCGTGGTGGCTGAAATGGTCCCAGAGAGCTGGAAGCACGGGTATCATCGAGAAGCGACAACTGCGGCTGTAGGAGGGATCCTGTGGTTGTCCTGCTCACAGTGTTGGCAGTTTAAGGATGCTGGACGAGCATCATGGTCTGGCGTCAGGTTTTGCCATCACGCAGGATCAGGAGATGAGCTGCTGCCATGTCACGCCCCCCGACCAGGGCAGTGTCTGTGAGCATTATTCGACAGTTGAGCTGAGCTGGGCATGTGACCCCCAATGCCGAGGAACTCACCTACGAAACCTCAAGCATCAAAAGATTTAGATTCAATGATTGGTCAGGTGAAAGCGTTGATCGGGCCCCCCTTCGCCGCCCTCGACACTTTCAGGAGGAAATCGGTAAATCCATGTTTCCTCAATGGCAATGACCTGTAAGGAGAAAGCCGTAAAAGAAACGGGTTTTCATTCCTCTCATTTTTCTACCAGTCTCAGCCCATTGATCCTACTCTATCAGCCGACGCGATTCTGTCGTATTTTCTGTGCTCATACCAAAATGTCTCACCAGAGGGGTTCACCCCAACAA
>DATJYI010000163.1:0-3795 GCA_035499635.1 Nitrospiria bacterium
GTCGAGATGATGAGGACAACCAATGTTGAATCGACCGTCGTGGTGGCGCCTGGGATGGAACCGCTGGTGTCGTTGGCTCCGCCGTCATTGCCGCCGGCGCCGACGTCCCACGGATTGCCTGAGGTCATCACGCCGGAGAAGCAGTGAATCTGGCCCGTCGTATGGTCGCCGGAGTCGGCGACGGTCGGGGCCGTGTCTCCGCCGACCGTCCGCTTCCAGTACACGGCCAATCGGGACGCCGGATTATTTCCGGCCGTCCCGGCGCTCTGAGGCGACCAGGGCACTTCGGCAAATCCCTGCGCTGAGGAGAGGGAGATGGCTTGATTCTCTGACTCTACAACAAGCAGGCAGACATCATTGGCCTGCATACCGGCCGGATAGGGAGGCGTGATCTGGAAGGTGCTGCTGGTGAAATTTCCTGAGGCTCTGTACGACACGGCGGCCCAAGTCTCGTTGGCGGATATCGAGAACCAGGCTCCAAACAGCATGAAAAAAACAAGAAGCAGGCGAAAAAAGGACGGCCATCGCGCACATACAAAGCCCATCCTCGTCATGTGAGAATGGGCTCTCGCTCTGTTCCCGTTCACTTCGGCAACCCTCCTGCCCCGCCCGACATCGGCAGGGTGAGCGGCTTTGCGCCCCCCGATCACTCGGGGTTTGCTTTTTTCGGTGTCGGTTCTGACGCTGTATGTCGTCTTTTTAATGCCTTGAATTAACTATAGCGCTGATCCTCCGAGTGTCAAGCTGACAACCCGCTCCAGCAATCCTGTCATACCTCTTGATAAATAAGGCGTTTCTACTCGTCACTTAAGCCTCTTTGAACTCGATGACGCGCCGCTTGGCCAACTCATCCAGAAACATTGTCACATCTTGAAGCACCTCGGGTCCGGGCCTGCCATATTCATCAGCCACCACCAGCGCGATCTCCGTGAGCGTACGGCGCCCGTCGATCAATTCCCAGATCCTGCTGCCGACGGGGTTCAACCCTCTGAGCATTTTGCCCGGGATATCGAGCACGACCGCTTCACCGTCGATCACCTGTGACGCAGTGTGGGATGATTTCAAGGGGATTCGGTTCATGACAGCAGACGCCATTTCATCCATAATCCCCATCCCAACAGGAGGGAAACGCAGACACCCGCATAGCCGAGAAGTCGACCGGCCATTCCATCCAAGGCCAGCATCTGAGGTCCGCGACGAATCGCAATCCCCTTGCCGATGACCGATTCCTCCGCCGCCGGAAGGTCCCAACGACTGCAAGCATCACCCTTCGTGTTCACCCGTCCGGAACCGCACCAACCCGCCGACATGATGACGCGATGCAGGCACAGGGAATCGCCGGCGTTCAAAAGGACCAGATCACCCCACGCCAGCGCATCAACGGTACAGGGACGGATCAACACCCGGTCTCCGGTCCTCAACATCGGACGCATGCTGTGGCCATCGATGCGAAACCAGAGTTCGCCTTCACGGGCCAACGCCTCCTGACAGAGCGCGACAGCAGATGACTCGATCGAACGTGCCATCGGTTCACTATTAGCCCTCGTTTACGCTGTTGTCAAGACGGACCTCGATGCCGCCTGGACATCCAATCGGAGGCCGAGTATTCTAAAAACGCACGGTGAATCATATGCCAGTCACCCCACCCCACCGGCTGGTCTCGCTTGCCCGCAGCGCCTGCGGTTCTGCGGCACCGCAGTGGTCTCATGATTTCGCGGCCGATTCGCCGTCAGGCTGGGTCACGCTGTTCACTTGTGCCTCAATAGAAGGCATGGACGGCCTGCTCTACAACTGGATGATCGGCGAAGGTGAGGGGGCGGCCATTCCGCAGGATATCCGCCGGAGTGCGCGCAGAAGGCACGCATCACGACTGCTCGATTATCAGGTCAAGCACCAGGCCCTCGAAGAGCTGCTGCACGACGCCGGGGGCGAGGGCCTTCGTGTCATGATCTTGCAGGGCATGGCGATCGCCGATGTCCTCTATCCGCCCGGTGTCCGGCCGCTCAGCGACATTGACCTGTTGGTTCGTCCCGATGAATTTGAGCGGACAGAACGGGTGTTGTGCGCACGTGGATATCGAATGGTCTCCCGCTATCCGCCCGTGTACGTGAGAGACGGGATATGCATCGATCTGCACCGGCAACTGGCCTCACTCTCCCGGGTGGAACCGACCGTCAATCCTCTTCGTATTGACGAGACGATGCTCTGGAGCAATGCCGTCAGTCGGGCATACGGCACCGCCATGGCCTGGGTGTTGTCGCCGATCGACCAAATCGCGTTGCTCAGCGCTCATCTCCAAAAACATTCGTTCAATCGGCTGATCTGGTTCGTCGATATCGGCCTATTGCTGAACCGGTTGCTTGCCGGAACGCCGTTCGACGCGGTCAGAGAGCGCGCCGCTCAACTCTCGCTCGAGCAACCGCTCTATTTCGTCTGCACGTACCTCCAGCGCGTGCTGGCGCTTCCTTCACTCCATTCGGCATCCATGAACACCCCGCCACTGACGTGGGCTGAGAATCGGCTGGCCGCCTGGCTGATGCGTGATCATCGGATCGACGGCATGGGCGATTTGCTGTACCTGCTGTCGATCCGGCCGCGCACGCTGCGGCGTCGGTTTCTCCGTCGAATCGTGTTTCCGAACGCGGATATGATGCGGGAACAGGCCGGCTCCTCATCGGCCACGCGTATCGCCTGGGCTTATCTGGCACGATGCGGTCGGCTGACCTGGCAGGGTGTCCGCCTTGCGGGACGGTTGCTGCAACGCAGGCTGCAGACTGATCGCTGAAAACCGACGGCTGCCGTCAGTCGTGACGGCTGTCCCGGCGGAGGGCCGCAGTCGACCGTTGAAGCGGCAGCGACGCCACGATGTACAGCAGCGGGTTGGTATTCAGATCGACGAGCCGCCGGGGCGACGCCGGCTGCCCTTCCGCATCATTCAGCACTTCCACCACGGGTCTGAGCGGTGACTGGTCATTCGTGTGGATCACGCGACCGGTCTCATTCGAGCTGAGCCTGACACGGCATCCGGCCGGAAAGAGTGATAATTGCTGAATGAGCGTCCGGACAACCGGTTTCGGATACCCCATCTGTTCCTGGCAATCAAGCAGTTCCTGCACCGCCTCATGGGGGCTGAAGGTCCGTCGATACGGCCGCGGACTGATCAACGCATCGTACATATCCGCCACACCGACGATTTTAGCCAGCTCATGAATCTCTGCCGATCGAAGCCCATTGGGATAGCCCTGCCCCTGCTCCCGTTCATGCTCGTCCCTGACGATGACGGCCAGCCACGGGTGCTGAGGGGCGGTATGGGTCAACAACCGTGCCCCTGCGTCTGGATGAGTGTGCATGACGGCAATTTGTTCCTGGGACAATCGGCCGGGTGTATCGAGCAGTTCCGGCGGCAGCATCTGCATGCCGATATCGTGAACCATGGCCGCGATGGCCGCCCGGATCTGCTCTTCGCGCGGATGGCCCAATCCACGGGCAAGCTGCACGGCCAGAATGGCGCAATGAGCCGAATTTAAAATTGCATAATGAGAATCCCGCTCGGGCGTAAAAAGCTGTGCTAACAATCGTTCCGGCGCCGGATGATCGACCATCGCCTCCGCAAGGCCGAACACCCGGTCAAGACGGAACGGCCGACCGCCGCGTACGGAGGAGTAGATTCCGGTGATTTCGCGGTCAACGTGCTCGAAGAGTTGGGCTGCGTGGCGATCGACCGCCAGTTCGGCATCGACCGACTGCGGCGCGTCGGCCCTGGCGAGGCTTTTCAATTGCGTGGCGTCACGAAAC
>DATJYI010000164.1:0-6270 GCA_035499635.1 Nitrospiria bacterium
CGCTCGAATTGCTGGTGGCCGCGATCCTCTCGGCCCAGGTGCGCGACACCGTCGTCAACGCGACCACCCCGGCGCTGTTTAAAAAATACAGGATGGCGCGGGACTATGCCCATGCTGATCTGCAGAGGCTGATCAAGGACATCCGCCCGGTTTCCTTTCCGGCCAACAAGGCGAGACACATCAAGGCCGCCTGCGCGATGCTCGTTCAGAAGCACAAGGGGACAGTGCCCGACACCCTCGACCAGCTGATCGAGCTGCCCGGCATCGGCCGGAAGACGGCCAACGCAATTCTGATCAATGCCTTCGGCAAGGTGGAGGGAATCGTCGTCGACACTCACGTGATCCGGGTCGCCTTCCGGCTGGGTTGGACGAAGAACACCAAGCCGGAAAAGATCGAGCAGGATCTCATGCGGCTCATCCCCAAAGCCGATTGGAAAAAGGTGCCCTGGCTCTTAAAAGACCACGGCCGCTCGGTCTGCACAGCACCGGTCCCCGCCTGCAGCCGGTGCGCGCTGGGGGCCAAGTGTCCGAAGGCCGGAGTAACGAGACGGGCGTAATCGTTACGCCATCGACCGGAGAATCCTGATCCGCTCTTCAGTGGGCGGATGGGTGGACATGAGCGCGCTTGCGTCCATACCGAAGACCTTCACCGGGTTGACGATATAAAGATGCTGGGTGGCCCGGTTGGCCTCTTCAAGCGGTTCCGGGTCGCCGGCGATTTTGGCCAACGCGTCGGCCAGGCCGAGCGGGTTGCGGGTCAGCTGCACGCTGCTCACGTCGGCCAGCGACTCCCGTCGTCTAGAAATCGCCATCTGCAGGAGCGTCGCAAAGATCGGCGCGACGACCGCCAGCAGGAGGGCGATCAGCACAAACGGCCAGGCGCCTTCGCGCCGTTCGCGCCCCACCCGCCTGTAGAACAGCGAGCGGAGGAATGAATCGCAGAACAGCACGATCGCCCCGACCAGGATCGCCACCAGCATCGAATACCGGATGTCGAAGTTGCGGATATGGCTCATCTCGTGGCCGATCACGCCCTGGAGCTCGTCCCGGTTGAGCTTGTCGAGCAGGCCGCGCGTTACGGTGATGGCGGCGTGCTGTGGATCCCGCCCGGTGGCGAAAGCGTTCGGCGCCGCGTCCTCGATCAAGTAGACCGCCGGTTTGGGCAAGCCGGCCGCGATTGCCATCTCCTCGACGATGTTGTGCAACTGGGGCGCTTCCTCCCGCGACACGGCCCTGGCGTGGCTCGCGGCCAGGATCATGGCGCTGCCTTGAAAATAGGACACGAGCCCGATGGCGACCGACGCCAGGATGGCAAAGATGAGCCCGATGGGCCAGCCGCGCGGTTCGACCGCCTCGCCGATCACGGCGCCGAGCAGAATCAGGAGGCCGGCGACCGCACCGAACAGTAGCATTGAGCGCCGTTTATTGGACGCGATCTCGGCGAAGAAGTCCCGACGCGGCTCTCTGGCGGGGGAGCGCGTTGTCGCCCCGTTGCCGGTGACGGAATGCGCGTCCGCCCCGACACGGGGCGCCGTCCCTGTGCGCTCGAAGGATGCGCCTGACGTCTGCCCTTGGTTGGCCGGAGCGGCCTCCGGGAGCGCTGCAGACTGCGCTCCGGACAGTGGCGCGGCCGCCTGGGAGGGGGCCGCTTTGGCCTCGCGCGCGAGCACCGCGCCGCACAGATTGCAGATCAGTTCGCCGGGGCGGTTCTCATATCCGCAGTGGGGGCAGGGGACGCCTGCAGGGGGCATGGTGACGCAGGCCTACCGCAGTGAAACCTTGACGGGCGCCTTCTCCGTTTCGGGAATGTGGAAAAACTCTTCCGCCTTGAATTGGAACATGCCGGCGATGAAATTGGAGGGAAACATCTGAATGGCGTTGTTGTAACCCATCACGCTGTCATTGTAGAACTGCCGGGCAAACGCGATCTTGTTCTCCGTAGAGGTGAGTTCTTCCTGCAGGCGGCTGACATTTTGATTCGCCTTCAGGTCCGGGTAACTTTCCACCAAAGCGAACAAAGACTTGAGCGCGCCGGACAGCATGCCCTCCGCCTCGGCCTGCGCGCGGGGTCCCTGGGCCTGCATCGCCATGTTGCGCGCCTGGATCACTTTCTGGAGCGTTTCCTGTTCGAACGTCATGTAGCCCTTGACCACTTCGACCAGGTTGGGGATCAGATCGTAACGCCGCTTCAGCTGCACGTCGATCTGATTCCAGGCGTTCTTGACCTGGTTGCGCAGTCCGACCAGCGAATTATAGGAGACCGTCGACCAGAGCAGCAGGACGACTACAATGGCAAGCAGAATCCATCCGGCCATGCACACCTCCCCCCCCACCCGATGTCACACGCTTTGCCGCGGACTCACTCGGAGCTGAGCGTAGCACGGCCGGCTGGATCGGTCAAGGATGGCCGAAGAGCGGCGCAAACCATGATATACTCCAATCGTGGAACACCATCCTGCTGCGCGCCAGATCGCCCTCATTGGGGCCCTCCTCGTCGGAGTCCCGGTCGCCCTCACGCTGATGGGCGCGGATCTGACCATGCCGAGGGAGAAGAACATTCACCTGCCGCGGGTGCCGGCCAATCAGTTGGATGCCGTCAAAAAAATGGTCAATCCGGTTCCCGACACTCCGGAGACGCTGGAGAAGGGGAAGGCCCTGTACACCATGGCCTGTGTCGCTTGTCACGGGGCGGATGGGCGCGGGGACGGGCCGCTGACGAAAAAAACGACGATCAATCCGGCTCCCCGGAACTTCACCAACCCCGATTTTCAGCGCCTCCGGACGGACGGCGAACTTTTTTGGGTTCTTAAGAACGGTTCGCACGGAACCGAAATGATGCGGATGGACTTTTTCTTCACCGATCAAGAGCTCTGGACGTTGATCCGGTATATCAGGTCGTTCGGGCCCAGGCCCGGCGCCCCCTCTCAATAACCGCCCTCGTGACACCCGCCGGTCGTCATACCGGTGGTGCAGCATGCCGATGCGGATTTCTCAGCAACGGCATGGCCGGCGGCCACCGAGGTATGATCGCGTGCCCTCTCCTGCCTCGTGGCCTTGCGACACAAGGCGTGATAGACTGCGTTATGAAGTCGCTAGGGGCGACTTGAGCGCCCTCCGATTCAATGACACCGGTGCCTTCCCGTACTCGTCCCCGTATCCTCCCCACATCCTTCCCATATCCTTTCCATATCCTTCAATGACCGTCGACGTGCTCGTCTTTGACTTGGGCAATGTGATCGTGCGCGTTTCCCATGCCGCCATGGCGGCGGCGCTGGCGGCCCGATCGTCCGATCCCAGGTTTCAGGATCCTGAGCGGGTGCTGGCCCTCGCATTTGACGACCGGGACGGCCTGACCGTTGAGTTTGATACGGGCCGGCTGACGGCCGACGTCTTCTGCCGTTCGGTATCGGACCGGCTCTCGCTTTCCCTCTCCTTCGAAGAATTCGCCGCCTGCTGGAACGCAGGCTTTGAAGAACAGGTTGATGTGACCGCCTTGATTCGCCGGCTGCACGGCCGATACCGGCTCATGCTGCTCTCCAACACCAACGAGCTGCATTACCGTCATCTGCAGTCGAGAGTGCCCGTCCTTTCGCTGATGGAGCGCACGTTTCTTTCATTCGAGCTGGGGATGCGGAAACCCGACCGGGCGATCTACGAGCGGGTGATCAGGGATGCCGGCGTCGACCCGGCCCGGATCGTCTATATTGACGATATTGAGGCCTATACCAGGGCGGCGGCCGGTCTGGGCATCCAGGCGGTCACTTTCGAGTCCGCCGCACAGCTCGAACGGGCCCTGCAGGCGCGGGGCCTGTTGGGGTGAGTCAGGCGGGTCAGGAGGTCTGCAGGGCCTTGAGCGCGGCCTGAATTTGCAGAGCATGATCGGTCGGCTGCACTTCGGGAAACAGCTTTCGGATCACGCCCTGTGGATCGATCAGCACCGTGCTGCGCGCCGCCACCGTCACCCCCATGTAGCTGGTCAGCGTTCCGTAGAGCCGGCAGACGTCATGCTGATCGTCAGCCAGAATGGGGAAGGTGAGGTTGAACTTGTCCGCGAAGGCCTTGTGCGACGTGACCGTGTCGACGCTCACACCCAGCACGGCCGCGCGCAAGTGCTGCAACGCCACGAGGTTGTCACGGAACGAGCAGGCCTCCTTTGTGCACCCCGGCGTGTCGTCCTTCGGATAGAAATAAAGGACCACCCACTGGCCGCGCAACGATGAGAGCGCCACCGGTTTGCCGTGTTGATCCCGCAGCGTGAAATCGGGTGCGACCTGCCCCTCCTTGACGGTGAACTGCGCCGGTCCGGCAAAAGCCCGGTAGGCGCCGACGGCCACGCCGATCATTGCCAGGAGTGCGATCACTATGATTGTCAGTTTCATCTGCTCCTCCTTGCGTTACATCCGCGCCAGCACCACGGCGATCAGGACGATCACCAGCGAAAGCGCCAGGATGCCCATCCCCAGCCATCGTTTGCCGGCCACAGGGTTTCCACCCGCAGACCGGGGCGCTCCCCGGCCGTTCGCCCCGGCTCCGCGAAGGATGAAATCATGGACCCCGGTCACTGCGATCAAGACCAGCACGAAAAACAGCTTCAACATCAGCACGCCGCCATAGGCGGAGGCCAAGCGCGCCGACGCCCCTTCGTAGAGCAAATTATAAAATCCCGTCACCAGTAAGGTCACGATGCCGAGCCATCGGACGGCGATGAAACGTTGCTCGATTTTGGCGGTATAGAGCGCCTGCTCGGGACGCTGAGGCAGCAGTGATGCGGCCGGCCTGTAGACGGCCAGATAAAAGATCGTCCCGCCGATGAACGCGATGGCTCCCACAAGATGAATGGCCATGATAACGTCGGAGTAGGTCATGAGAGCGTCGAACCTCTCTGTTTTGACAAATGCCTTTCAGGTTTGTCAATGGGATGTGTTGGGGGATGTGTTGGGGGACGTGTTGGGGGCTGTCTTGGATCGAGAGTCTCACGGGAAGGGTCGATTCCCGTCAGAAAGCATACGGCGGCATGAGCGCGGGCATGCCATGAAGGGGGAGATGAGCACAATTGAGCTCCAGCTAAATGATCGGGGAGCGTGACCTCTTGCTTGTCCATGCACATTTTTTTCCCGTACAATAGCGCATGAGCGGCGGAGTCCCACATGGCGGATGACTTGATTGCAGCGGTGAACCACTACGGGCTGGTCGCCGTCTTCGCGGGAACTTTTTTTGAAGGAGAGGGGGTATTGGTTGCGGCCGGAGTACTGGCGGGTGAAGGCGTGCTGCATCCGCTGGGCGTGTGGGCGGTGGCCGCGTGCGGGGCATGGATGGGCCACCTCGTCTGGTTTCTGATAGGACGGTATGTGGGACGGCACCGCTGGCTGTCCCGGTGGGCGTGGTTCACTCGACGGCTGTCCGAAGCGGATCGGATCATTCAACGCCATCCCGGCCGTTCGATCTTCATCTTGCAATATTTGTACGGGACCCGTATGATCGGCGCCGCGGCCTTCGGGTTAACCCATCTGTCGCTTCGCCGTTTCATGTGGTATCAGGCGGCCAACTGCCTCGTCTGGGCCGCGGTGATTGGAGCCGTCGGCTATTTTCTTGGCGAGGCCGGCGGCCGGATTTTTCACGGCTGGGGCCGATGGCTCTGGCTGGCCGTGAGCGTCTTGATGATCGTCTGGTTGTTGCAGCGCCTGAAGCCGGTCGCATGGTCAAAACGCACTGCCAGGCCGACCTCCGGGGCGCCGCATGGCGGGAGATGACTGATGGAACCCTCGTCGCCATTGCCCGATCCGGCGGCCGCCCTGGCTTATTTTCAGCAGAAGCCGGCCTTCACGATGCCGCCGGAGGAATTGCGCCGACGGATCACAGAGGGCGCCGATCTGCATGTGATCGATGTGCGGAGCCGCGAAGACTTCGACCGCGGCCATATTCCCGGCGCCGTGAATCTGCCCCGAGACCGCTGGACGACCAATTCGGGCCTCGCGAGGGGCAAGGCCAATGTCTTTTATGGTGAGACCGCGACCAGCCTGCTGGCGGCGGAGGCCGCGGCATACTTTGCCAAGCGAAAATTTCCCGTTATGGAGTTGCTGGGCGGGTTCGAGGCGTGGGTGGCCAGGGCGTTTGAAATAGAGTGCTAGCGGAGGCCTGTGCATGACCCGAACGCATCCATTGCAGTGGGTGGTGGAGTCGCTGATGGTCGAGCCCTCCTATCTTCAGCGCGCGATGTTTGGCTGCCTGGGCTGCTATCTGCACGGACGGCTCATGGTGGTCCTAGCCGCC
>DATJYI010000165.1:0-11221 GCA_035499635.1 Nitrospiria bacterium
CGCCGTTTGCAGCACGTCCGCCTGGGCCGCCACGCCGAACACCCGGCCGCCCTGCGTCACCAATGTTCCCTGAGCGAGCGCCGTGCCGGCATGAAAGACTTGCACGCCGTCGATGGCCTCCGCCCCGGCCACGCCGGTGACCGGCCGCCCCGTCACCGGCGAGTCGGGATAACCCTCGGAGGCCAGCACAACGCACACGCCGCTCTCGTTCCGCCACCGCACGTGAGACGCGTCCAGTCGTCCGAGTGCCAGCGCTTCGAACAACTCCACGGCATCGCTGTCAAGCAGCGGGAGCACCGCCTGCGCCTCCGGATCGCCGAATCGGCAGTTGAACTCCAGGACGTAGGGACCATCTCGGCAGAGCATCAACCCCGCGTAGATCACACCCTGATACTCAATTCCCATCCGGTTCAATTCCGACAGCAACGGCTGGAACACCTCACGCTCCACGCGCGTCAGCACTGCCGGCGGCACGAACGGCACGGGCGCGTACGCGCCCATCCCCCCTGTATTCGGCCCGCGCCCTCCGTCGAGCAGTTGCTTGTGATCCTGCGCGACCAGAAACGGCACGATTGTCCGGCCGTCGGTGACGGCCATGCAGGTCACCTCTTCCCCGGTTAAAAACTGCTCGATCAACACCCGGCGGCCCGCTTCCCCCAATGCACCGGCCGTCATCAGGTGCTCAATCGCACGGACCGCCTCGTCGGCTGTGCGGGCGATCACCACGCCCTTGCCCTGCGCCAGCCCGTCCGCTTTAATCACCACCGGGAGAGGTCGACTCCTGACGTACTCAATCGCCGGTCCGGCCTCATCAAAGACCACTGCCGATGCCGTGGGAATTTTTGCCCGCGTCATCAACTCCTTGGCGAAGGATTTGCTGCTTTCGATCCGGGCTGCGGCGGCCGACGGGCCTACCACGGATCGGCCGATCGCGCGAAGGCGGTCGGCCAGTCCCAGCGCCAGCGGCTTTTCCGGTCCGATGACGGTCAAATCGATCCGTTCGGATTGGATGAATCGGACCAATCCGTCCAGATCATCCATCGCAACCGGCACGCAGCGGGCCTGACCGGCGATCCCGGGATTGCCGGGTGCGCAGGAGATCACCGGTCGATGGGCGCTGCGAGCCAGGGTCCAGACTATCGCATGCTCCCGACCGCCGCCGCCAACAACGAGTATGTGCGGTTGTTTAGGCATCAATGCCGGAAATGGCGCATGCCGGTAATGATCATCGCCAGATTATTCGCTCGCGCAGTCAAGCGCTCGCTCAAGTCAGGGGGGGCGATGCTCACGCTCCCCCTGACTACCCCCATCGCCGTACTCATTTCCGGCATACCGTCATTAGTGCCGGAAATGGCGCATGCCGGTGATGATCATCGCCAGACCATGCTCGTTGGCCGCGGTGATGACTTCTTCATCGCGAATCGACCCCCCGGGCTGAATAATCGCCGTCACGCCATGCTTCGCCGCCTCGTCGATCCCGTCGCGGAACGGGAAGAAGGCATCCGAGGCCATCACGGATCCGGCCAGGGTCGACTGCGCCTTCATGGCGCCCAGACGGACCGAATCGACCCGGCTCATCTGCCCCGCTCCGATGCCGATCGTTCTGCCGGGTCTGGCGTACACTATCGCGTTCGATTTGACGTGTTTGGCCACGATCCACGCAAAGGCCATCGCCTCATACTCCTCCCCTGTGGGACGGCGCGTCGTGGCGACCGGCAGCGTGGTCACATCCTCCAACCGGCCGAGATCCCGTTCCTGCAGAAGCAATCCGCCGACGATCCGTTTGAAATCAAACCAGGAGGGGGCGGCGCGCCCGACGGCGCCGAGCGGGCCCACGGCCAGCAACCGCAGTCCCGTCTTCGCCTTCAACGCGGCCTGCGCCTCCGGAGAGAAATCGGGCGCGATCACCACCTCGACGAACGTGGACGCGAGTTCCTTGGCCGTCGCTTCATCGACCGTCTCGTTGAAGGCGATCACCCCGCCGAATGCGGAGACCGGATCGGTCGCCCGGGCCATCCGGTAACTGTCCACCAACTGCTCGCCCGTCGCCACGCCGCAGGGATTGTTGTGCTTGATGATGACGGTCGCCGTCGATGGGAATTCCTTCACCAGTTCCAGCGCCGCATTGGAGTCGAGCAGATTGTTAAACGACAACTCCTTCCCCTGCAGTTGCCTCGCCCCGGCCACCGACGGCTCCATCGAACCGATCTCCCGATAAAATGCGGCCAGCTGATGGGGATTCTCGCCGTACCGGAGATGCTGCACCTTTTCAAACTGCAAATGAAGCAAGGGGGGAAAATGGGCCCCCTCCTCCCCGACCAGTTGACCGAAGTAATGGGCGATCACGCTGTCGTAGCGGGCGGTCAGGGCGAACGCTTTGCGCGCCAGCCGCCGGCGCGTCGACAGCCGCAGTGCGCCCTTCAATGCGTCGAGCTCTTCGCTCACGCGCTCATAGTCGGCCGGGTCGACGACGACGGCGACGTCCCGGTGATTTTTGGCGGCCGAGCGCACCATCGACGGTCCGCCGATGTCAATCTGTTCGATGATCTCTTCCGGCGTCGATCCGGTCGCGCGCACCGTGTCTTCAAATGGATAGAGGTTGACGACCACCAGATCAATGGGCGCGATCGCCTGCTCCCGCATCTGTCGCTGGTGCTCGGGATCGTTGCGCAGGGCCAACAGTCCGCCGTGAATCTTCGGATGCAGGGTTTTCACCCGTCCGCCGAACAACTCCGGCGAGCCGGTCACCTCGGCCACATCGCGCACCGTCAGCCCCTGTTCGCGAAGCAGGCGCGCCGTCCCTCCCGTCGAGATCAGCTCCACCCCCCATGACGACAGGGCTTTTGCGAACGCCGCCAGCCCCTCCTTGTTCGACACGCTCAGCAGCGCGCGGGTGATCTTCTTCGGCCTCTCGTCGTCTTCGTGCTTCCCGTTCATCTTGTCTCCTATCCGCTCGTGCTTAGGAGTCATTAAAGTCAGGGGGAGACGCTATCTCCCCCTGACAACCCCCATTGATTAATGGGCTCATCATATACGCAGAGTCATACGCTTGTAAAAGTGTCCATCCGATGGGGGGATCGGGGGGAGTGACGGAACTCTCCCCCCGATGCCCCCATTGATTATTGAACGCCTGGTGTCCGCATTACCATACGCTGCTCAGTTTCCGGTGCGCAAGTCCAATGGGCCGGGGTGTGGGGGCGCTTCCCCGCAGATCCCCATAGATCAATGATCAGAAGGAGAAATCAGTAACAAGATTCTCCACCAAAGCACCCTGAACAGCGCGCTCATTGCGCCTCTCGGACGCTCAGAAACGGGACAGCACCCGCGCACGTGTCCCTCCCCGGCTCTGGGATTCTGGTCCTTCATCCGCTTCTCTTCTGATCCTTCACTCCGCGCTTCCTCGTCGTCCCGGCCCCGGCAAGCCGTTTGACAAGATGCTTGAAGGCATCCCGCAGCGCGTGGGCTGGCCGTTCGAACGGCAAGCCCTCGTCAAGTTCCCGCCGTTCCTCATCTGTCATCAACTCCGGGGCGTACCGCCGCTTCAATTTGGCGACTCCAAGAAAATCGTCCCGTTCAAAAATCCGGTAGAGCCACCGCTGCAGAGGATTCCACCAGCCGCCCCGGCTGAACCCCGTAGAAAAATCGATGAGCACCGGCCGTCCCTGTTCGGTTACCATGATGTTCTTGCTGTTGCGCAGATCACCCAGCACCACGCCACGATCGTGCACGCCCTGAATGATCGCCCGGAGCTCCTTAAAAAACCCGGCCGACAACTCCCCTGTTGCAAACCGGTCGGCATTCCGGCCGGGAATGAACTCCACGGCCAGCGCGTACCGATCGATCCGTCCGCCAAACATCGGAATGCCAGGCAGCCCGGCCAAACGTCGATAGTTCTTCGCCTCCCTGCTGATGGAGAAGAGTCCGGCGCCCCATCGAAAGAGCGGCGGCCGTGCCCGGTAATCCTTCACGATGTACCGCCGGTCCCGCCACTGGACGACGAACAGGTCGGGTTGCCAGTAGCGGCCGTCGCGAAGACGTTCGATCGTATGGCTGCCCAGGTCGGCCCGCGTCAGGGGGGGAGCAGCCACCACCGTATTCCCACCAGCAGGACGCCCACTGCAATACCCACCGCCATGCCGTATTCGCTGTTGTCCGACACCAGCCACGACCGCCATCGCGCCGTCCCCCGCTGTGGATAGGGAGACAAGCGGGGCAAGTAGTCAGGGACGGCCGTGTCGTAATCAATCCACGGTTGGCCGAACCGTTCACGGAGCCGGTCGCCCTCCCGCCGTTTCTTATACGGCGCGTAATAGGCGGCAAACACCACAAGCCCGAAGGCGAGCAGCCAATAGCTGCGGGCCATCAGTCCGAAGCCCGTCATGATCAGCAGCGACCCCACGTAGAGCGGGTTTTTCACATAGGCGTAGGGGCCGGTCGTCGTCAGCTGTTCGTTCTTCTGCAGATGGCCCGCCGCCCAGAGCCGCACGAATTCCCCCAGTCCGATCAACACCAACCCCACGCAAAAGGAGAGCACGGACGGATGGGCGAGCCAGACCAGCACGCCGAACGAGGCCCAGACCACCACGGCCCGCCACGTCGTGCGTCGTCGCCAGCGCTGCCAGAGCTGTTGTTGACCGTGTGATTCGGGGTTCACGTTTGTTCCGAGGCACAGGAGTATAACAAAAGATCCACTGAAAACAAACCGCCGAGGGCCTCTTCCGTTGAAATCATTCACCCCATTGCCCCGTTCCGGAGAATCGCTTATACTACACACTGCAGTTCACGATGACTGTTGCGCCCCACTTCCACAGCCGGCCACCCAACAGGGATCAGTCTCGACGGTTCGGCATCGTCCTGGCCATCACCTCGGTCTTCCTGCTCATCGAGTCGATCGGGGGATGGCTGACGGGCAGCCTCGCCCTGCTGGCCGACGCCGGCCACTTGCTCGGAGACGCCGGGGCCCAGACGCTGGCGCTGGCGGCCCTGTATCTGGCCGGTCGACCGGCCACCTCTTCAAAAACCTACGGCTATCACCGGGCAGAAATTCTCGCCGCGCTGTTCAACGGTCTCACGCTCTGGCTCATCGCCGGGTTGATCTGGCGCGAGGCCTATCTGCGCGTGCTTCATCCGCCGCCCGTCCTGAGCATCGGCATGACGGCGGTCGCCGCCGTGGGACTCGGGGCCAATCTGTTGAGTTATTATCTCCTCTCCCCGATCGGCGGGCAGAACCTCAACACCCGCGCCGCGATGCTGCATCTGATCGGCGACATCCTCGGATCTGTCGGAGCCCTGATCGCCGGACTGGTGATCTGGTCAACCGGGTGGATGCTGGCCGATCCTCTCGTCAGCATCCTCATCGGGGGACTGATTCTGTTCACCAGTTGGGGCGTGGTGAAGGAGTCTATCGATGTCCTCATGGAGGGGACACCGAAGGGCGTTGATCCCTCGGAGATCCTGAGCGCCCTCGGAAGGGTGTCCGGGCTGGAGGCCGTCCACGACCTGCATGTCTGGTGTCTGCGCTCAGGCATGCACGCCCTCACCCTTCATGGCGTCATCGATGCGGACAGCGATGATGCGGCCATTCTGTCCGACATGACGCGGGTGCTGGCCGATCAGTTCAACATCCATCATACGACGATCCAACTGGTCCGCCAGCCAGGTCTGGTGCAGATCACCACGAAAAAGTAGTGGCAATCCATCGAGGCGCCACAACATCTAGTCACAATCTTGACCTTTTGCGCCCCTCCCGCTAGAATGGGCCAGATTGTTGGGAGCCTGCAGCCGCGCATGACCAAGCCACCTTTCGTTCATCTGCACGTCCACAGCCAGTACAGCCTGCTGGACGGGGCCAATCGCATCGACGATCTGGTCGTCAGGGCCCGAGACCATCAAATGAGCGCCCTGGCCCTGACGGACCACGGCAATCTGTTCGGCGCCGTGCAGTTCTATCAGGAGGCCAGGAAGGCCGGCATCAAGCCGATCATCGGTGTGGAAGCCTACATTGCGCCCCGCTCCCGGCTGGACCGGGAGTCCTACGGCGTGCATCACGGGTCGTACCACCTGATCCTGCTCGCGTCGAATTACTCCGGATACAGGAACCTGCTCAAACTCGTCAGTGCCGCCCACCTGGAGGGATTCTATTACCGCCCCCGGATCGATCTTGAATTGCTGGCGGCGCACGCCGAGGGGCTGATCGGCTTGAGCGCCTGTTTGCGCGGCGAAGTCCCCAGCCTCCTGGCCGACGGCAAAGAGGCGGAGGCGGACGCGGCCGCCGACCGGTACGCCTCCATCTTCGGCCGTGACCGTTTCTATCTCGAGTTGCAGGCCAACGGCCTGGAGGCCCAGACGAAAATGAACCGCCTGCTGCTGGACATGAGCCGCCGCACGGGCCTCCAGACCGCGGCGACGAACGACTGCCACTACCTGCACCAGCACGATCACCGCGCCCACGACATTCTCCTCTGCCTGCAGACGGGCAAAACGCTGCACACGCCGGAGCGGATGCGGTTTCAGACGACCGAACTGTACTTCAAGTCGGCCGATGAGATGCTGACGACGTTCGGCGAATTGCCGGCCGCCCTCTCCGTCACCCAGCAGATCGCCGACCGCTGCGACATCCAGCTGCCGCTGCACCAGCTGCACCTGCCCGATTATCAGGTTCCGGCCGGCAGCACCAAGGAGAGCTACCTGACAGAGCTGGCGGAGCAGGGGCTCCGAGAGCGGCTCGCGCGGCGGCGGGACGCGCAGATCCCGGACGCGCGCTACTGGAATCGGCTGCGGGAGGAGCTGGCGATGATCGGCGCGATGGGCTATGCCGGCTATTTCCTGATCGTCTGGGACATCATCCGGTTCGCACGGTCCCGACGGATCCCCGTTGGTCCCGGCCGCGGCTCGGCCGCCGGCAGTCTCGTCGCCTACACGCTGCAGATCACTGATCTGGATCCCCTCGCCTACGACCTGATTTTCGAACGGTTTCTCAATCCCGAACGGGTCACCCAGCCCGACATCGATCTCGATTTCTGCATGGACCGCCGCGGCGAAGTGATCAACTACGTCACGGACAAATACGGTTCCGATCACGTCTGCCAGATCATCACCTTCGGCACAATGATGGCCAAGGCGGCGCTCCGGGACGTGGGCCGCGTGCTGGAACTCCCCTACGGCGACGTCGACCGTCTGGCCAAACTGGTGCCCAACACGCTCAACATCACGCTCGACGAGGCGATCAAGGCGGAGCCCCGTCTGACCGAGACGATGAACACCGCGCCGAAATTGAAGGAGGTCGTCGAATTCGCCAAGGCGCTCGAAGGCCAGGTCCGCCACGCCTCCACCCACGCGGCCGGCGTGGTGATCTCAGGGGAGCCGCTGACCGACTACGTGCCGCTCTTCCGCGGCAGCAACGGCGAAGTCGTCACCCAATACGCGAAAGACGATCTCGAGGCCGTCGGGCTGGTCAAGTTCGATTTTCTCGGCCTGCGGACGTTGACCCTGCTGGATCACGCGGCACGCCTGGTCAACCAGCACCGGCCGGCCGACCAGCCGCTGCGGCTGCAGGAGATCGCGCTCAACGACCCCGAAGTCTACCGCACGCTGTCGACCGGCCAGACGACCGCGATCTTTCAGTTGGAAAGCCGCGGCATGCGCGACCTGCTCGTCAAGATGGCGCCGGAACGATTCGAAGACCTCATCGCCATCCTCGCCCTCTACCGCCCCGGCCCCATCGGCAGCGGAATGGTGGACGACTTCATCAAGCGCAAACGGGGCAAGACGGCCATCAACTACGACGTTCCACAGTTGCGCCCCATCCTGGAGGAGACCTACGGCGTCATCGTCTATCAGGAACAGGTGATGCGGATCGCGGCCGAGGTCGCGGGCTTCAGCCTCGGCCAGGCCGATCTGCTGCGCCGCGCCATGGGCAAGAAGAAACCGGAAGAGATGGACAAGCAGCGGGCCCGCTTCGTCGATGGGGCCAGGGCCAAGGGCGTCACACGGGCGAAGGCGGAGAAACTTTTTGAACTGATGGCCTATTTCGCCGGCTACGGCTTTAACAAATCCCACTCGGCCGCCTACGCGCTGATCACCTATCTGACCGCCTACTTCAAGGTGCACCATCCGGCGGAGTTCATGACCGCGGTCCTCACCAGTGAGATGGGGAACGAGGACAAGATCGTCGCCTACCTGGCCGAGTGCCGACGTTTGAACATTCGCGTGCTGCCGCCGGACGTCAACGACAGCGAGCGGGATTTTACCATCGTGCCCGAGGGCATCCGGTTCGGCCTGGCCGCCATCAAGAACGTCGGCGGCGCCGCCATCGATGCCATCCGCGCCGCGCGCGAAGCGGAGGACGGCGTGGCCAGAGAGCCGTTCGCCTCGCTGGCGCAGTTCTGCCGGCGGGTTGATTTGCGGAAGGTCAACCGCCGCGTGATTGAATCGCTGATCAAAGCCGGCACCTTCGATTCGGTTGAGCCGTCGCGCGCCCGCCTGATGCGCCAGCTCGATCAGGCGGTCGACGAGGGGGCCCGTCACCAGGAGGAGGCCGGAGCCGGTCAGGGCGGACTCTTCGGCGAGCTGACGGAGACGATCGCCGTCGGAGACGCCGGCGCGCCGGCCGGATCCGCCACGGCCGTTCAGATCGACCCGCTCAATGAGCGGGCCCACGCGGCGGCCGACGCCGACGAATGGGACGAGGCCACGCGGCTTCGCCATGAGAAGGAGGCGCTCGGATTCTATATCACGGGCCATCCCTTGGAACGCGTGCAGGAGTCATTGTCGCGTCTGTCGATCACGCCGATCCAGGCGCTCGCGGAGGCGCAGGACGGCGCCGAAGTGACGGTGGCGGGGCTGGTCGTCTCCCGGAAGATCACCACGACCCGGCGCGGCGACCGGATGGCCTACGCGCGTCTTGAGGATCTGACCGGCACGATCGAGGCGATCGTGTTCCCCGAGCTGTTCAAATCAAGCGGCGCCCTGCTGGAGAGCGATCAGCCGCTCCTCGTCACCGGCGCGCTCGATTGCGGAGACCAGGGCAGCAAGCTGAAAGCGACCAAGCTGCAAGCGCTCGATGCCGCCCAGGCGCGCCTCAACCGGCAGCTGCGGATCACCGTGGGGCCGACCGCGCTGTCCGTCGACCAGCTGGTCCAGTTGCGCGCGGTGCTGACCCGCCATCCCGGCTCCTGTCCGGTGGCCCTCACGCTGCGTCATCCCGAACAGCGCCAGGCCACCGTGCTGCTGGATCGCCAGTACTGGGTGGCGCCGACGCCCGCGTTGCTGGCGGATGTCGAAGCGCTGCTTGGCGCAGGCGCCTTTGCCGACCACGGGACGCCGCCCACATGAGCGGCTACCTGGAGTTTGAACAGCCCCTGGCGGAACTGGACCAGCGCATCGCCAATTTAAAAGAGCAGTCGCGCCACGACGCCAAAGCGGCGGAGGAAGTCAAACGGCTGCAGAAAAAATCCTATCAGCTGCAGCTGGACATCTACCACCGCCTAACGCCCTGGCAGCGCACGCTGATCGCCCGCCATCAGGATCGGCCGGGCACGGCCGATTACATCGCGGGCTTGCTCAGGGATTTCACCGAACTGCACGGCGACCGGCTCTACGGAGACGACCCGGCGATCCTTGGCGGCATCGGCTGGCTCGACCAGCAGCCGGTCATGATCATCGGCCACCACAAGGGCAAGACGGTCAAGGAGCGGGTGCAGCGCAATTTCGGCATGCCGCATCCGGAAGGCTACCGGAAGGCGCTCCGGCTCATGCAGCTCGCCGAGCGATTCCAGCACCCCGTGGTCACCTTCATCGACACGCCGGGCGCCTATCCCGGCGTCGGGGCCGAAGAGCGGGGGCAGTCCGAAGCGATCGCCAGGAACCTGCTGGTCATGTCACGGTTGCGGGCGCCGGTCATCTCGGTCGTGATCGGCGAAGGCGGCAGCGGCGGCGCGCTGGCGCTGGGCGTGGGCGACCGCATCCTGATGCTCGAACACGCCGTCTATTCGGTGATTTCACCCGAAGGTTGCGCGGCGATCCTGTGGAACGACAGCGCCAAGGCCAAGGAAGCGGCCGAGGCGATGAAGATCACCGCGCCCGACCTGTTTCGCCTCGGCGTGATCGACGAGGTCATCTCCGAACCGCTGGGGGGCGCGCATCGCGACCCGCCGAAGATGATCGAAGCGGTCAAGCGCGCCGTGCTCCATCAACTGGAAAAGCTCGACGGCCATCCGATCGAGGAGATCGTCGAGCAGCGCTATCTGCGGTTCCGCCGGATGGGAGTGTTTCTGGAAGAGCCGGGCCCCTCATAACAGGCCACGACCTATTCCGACAATCCGGCAGAATCAGGCTCGTCGTCGGATTATCCCTCGAACACATCAGAAGCGCAGGACGTCGCTTTCTCACGCAGGCCGATCAAAAAGTTCCAGCTGCAAGGCCGCAGGGAGCGAGGAAACCGGAACGTACTGTGTCGTACGTGAGGATTCCGAGCGACCGAGAACGCCGCAGATGGACTTTTTCAGCGGCCTGCTCAGGCCAGGCCGCGCAACGTGACCGCGGTGACCACCTTATCAATCGCCACGCAATAGGCCGCCGTGCGCAACGTGACCCGGCGCGCCTGGGCGGCCGCCCAGACCTTGCGATAACTGCGCACCATCGTTCGCTCCAGCTCCCGGTTGACCTGCTCCTCCTCCCAGGCCTGCCGCTGGAGATTTTGCACCCATTCGAAATAGGACGCGGTCACGCCGCCCGCGTTGACCAGGATGTCGGGCAGCACCGGCACGCCTCGGCGGGCCAGAAGCTCATCGGCCTCGGCCGTCACCGGCCCGTTGGCGGCCTCCACGATCACGCGGGCCCGCACCTGGTCCGCGTTGTCCCCGTGGATGACGCTCTCGATTGCGGCAGGGATGAGCAGGTCGCACGGCAGCGCGAGCAGCGCCTCGTTCGTGATCCGCTCCACGCCGGTGAGCCCCTCGAACGAGCCGACCCGCTTCCGATGTTGGACGAGGCGGTCGACGTCCAGACCATGACGATCGAGATACCCGGAGCGGCTGTCACTGACGGCGATCACCTTCGCGCCCTCGGCCGCCAAGAGCCGGGCCGCCCAGCTGCCGACGTTGCCAAACCCCTGGATGACCACCGTCGCATTCGGCCATGGCACGCCCAGATCCTTGGCCGCCGCGCGGATGACGTCCACGCAGCCGCGGCCGGTCGCGGCATCGCGGCCGGGCAGTCCTTC
>DATJYI010000166.1:0-3156 GCA_035499635.1 Nitrospiria bacterium
TCAGGGAAAGAAAAAAGAAAAAAAGAACGTCCAAATCGGTGTCGCGCACATCCACGCGATGTTCAACAACACGCTGGTGACAATCACGGATCTGACGGGAAATGTGATCGTCTGGAGCAGCTCAGGGAGTCAAGGTTTTAAGGGCTCGCGCAAGAGCACGCCCTTTGCGGCTCAGCGCGCCGCTGAAGTGGTTGCGCGCAAGGCGATGGAGCACGGGCTCAAGCAAGTCGATATTCACGTGGACGGACCTGGCGCGGGGCGGGAGTCGGCCATACGTGCCATTCAATCGGCAGGTCTGAAAGTGAACGTGATCAAGGATGTGACCCCGATTCCACATAACGGCTGCCGGCCGCCCAAGCGCCGGCGCGTCTGAATCGGCGGCGAACAGCCCCGCAGGACGAATGGGTCTGAGACACGGAGGTTGAATGGCCAGACATACGGATGCAGTCTGTCGGTTGTGCCGGCGGGAAGGGGTGAAACTCTTCCTGAAAGGGCAGCGGTGTTACACGGAAAAATGCGCGATCGACCGCCGGACCTATCCCCCAGGGCAGCAGGGGCAGGCGCGGCCGCGTTTCTCAGAATACGGCGTGCAACTGCGGGAAAAACAGAAGTTGAAGCGGTTTTACGGCGTGCTGGAAACCCAATTTCGGAATTACTTCGCCTGGGCGAGCCGGATGAAGGGGGCAACGGGCGAAAACCTGCTGTTACTGCTCGAGCGCCGGTTGGACAATGTGCTCTACCGGATGGGTCTGGCGGCGTCCCGCGCGCAGGCGCGGCAATGGATTCGCCACCGGCACGTGCTGGTCGGAGGGCGCCCGGTGACGATCCCGGCGTTTCTCGTTCGTCAGGGGCAGGTGGTCGAGGTGAAGGAAAAAAGCCGGTCTTCAACGGCCGTACAACGGGCGCTGGCCGTGACGGAATCACATCAGGTGCCGTCCTGGCTCCGGGTCGATCGGGCCAACTGCCGGGGAGAAGTGGTCGGCCTGCCGACCCGTGATGACATTGATCTGTCGATTAACGAACAGCTGGTGGTCGAACTCTATTCTCGTTAGCGGACACGCGATGGCGATGGCACAGGGCGCGAATGCGGCGCAGGGGGAACGATGATTATTCGAACAAAAGATTTTCAAATGCCTAAGAAACTGGAGGCGGATCAGGAAACCCTGACCGACACATACGGGAAGTTCGTCGCCGAACCCTTTGAACGGGGATTCGGGATCACGATCGGCAACGGATTGCGGCGTGTGCTGCTCTCATCGCTGGTGGGCGCTGCGATCACCTCGGTGAAGATCGAGGGCGCGTTGCACGAGATTTCCAGCCTGAGCGGGGTCAAGGAAGATGTGACCAACATCATCCTGAACCTCAAAGCGATTCGTCTGAAATTGCACGGAGACCGGCCGGCGACGATCCACCTGCGCAAAAAGGGCCCGGGCGTCGTGACCGCGAAAGATCTGCTGCTGGATGCTGATGTGGAGCTCCTGACGCCCGACCAGCATATTGCCACACTCGACAAGGACGGAAAGCTGGACATGGAGCTCACCGTCCGATTGGGACGGGGGTACGTGACGGCCGACCGCAACAAGGACGAGCAGAGCCCGATTGGCGTGATCCCCATGGACGCGATATTCACGCCCGTGCGACGGGTCAATTACACGGTGGAAAACGCCCGGGTCGGACGCATGACCGACTACGATAAGCTGATCATCGAAGTCTGGACAGACGGCAGCATCAAGCCGGACGATGCGATTGCGCATGCGGCCAAGATCCTGAAGGATCACCTCTCGATTTTCATTAATTTCGAGGAGAGCGAGGTCGTCGTTCCCCAGGTCTCCGAAGATCGTCTCAAGGAAATCGGCCGGTACCTGCATAAGAGCGTGAACGAGCTGGAACTGTCCGTCCGGGCGGCGAACTGCCTGAAAAACGCCAACATCCATACGATCGGCGATCTGATCCAAAAGACAGAGGCGGAAATGCTCAAGACGAAGAATTTCGGCAGGAAATCACTTCATGAAATCAAAGAAATGCTGGCGGAAATGGGGCTCTCCTTCGGCATGAAGGTGGACCAGTTGCCGGCGGCCCCGTCGAATGAATCAGAAGTGTAAGACAGAGGAGTGATCAGGTTATGCGGCATCGGATGGCGGGGAGACAATTCGGACGGAATAGCGGGCACCGGAAGGCCTTGTTAAGAAATCTGACCGTGTCACTGGTCGAGCATGAGCGGCTTGAAACGACCGTGGCGAGGGCGAAGGAACTTCGTCGGGTGGCCGATCGTCTGGTCAGCTGGGGCAAGGAGGGGACGATCCATGCCCGTCGCATGGCGCAATCGATGCTCGGCCGTCACGGATTGGTCGTCAAACTGTTCAACGATATCGCCCCGCGTCTCGGTGATCGCCCCGGAGGATATACCCGCATCATCAAAACGCGTCGGCGTGTCGGGGACGGTGCGCCAATGGCCCTGATTGAACTGGTGTGTGCCAATCCGCCGGCTCCTCGCCGGCGGCGAACAGCTGCGGAAAAGGAAACAGAGCACGCGGCTGAATCTGAGCGCGCCAATCAGCCGCAAGCGAAAGCCGGGAAACAGGCCTAGCGGGACGCGGGCAGCGCCGCGGCTGCCAGTTCAAGCGCCAGCGCGGAGAAGATATCAGAGATGCTCGTCCCGGTGTTCGCCGGAACGTTCTGCTGATCCACCCAGCCTCCGGCCGGGGGCACAGTCCGATCGTACATCTCAAATTTTCGTGTCACTTGCACCTGTGTGGACTTATTGTTTGCCTGTTTTTCCACACGGATCTCGTACGTGTCACGGTAGTCGTCCTGGACGGGAGGGAATTTGGCGGAGATGATCTTAAAGTAGCGGTGCGGCACCGTGGCGATCGTTCCTTTCTCCTTGTCCGATTGCGCGACGCCAAGATCAAAGGATTTCAGCGTGCTCAGCAGTTTGTCCCAAGTGACATCGTAATTGGCGGAAAAGACCTCACTCTTTTGCACCTCCGGCGAAGGGGGCTTCGCGGCAGGCGTATCGGCGGCCAAGGCGGTCCCCCCTGAGAGCAGCAGCCCGAGCACGGCCAGCTTGAGAAAGAGTCGCCAGCACACAGTAGCATATGAAGGGATAGAGGCCAGGCCGGAATCTCTCATGTCATGCACCTCCCGAAGCAATGC
>DATJYI010000167.1:0-15504 GCA_035499635.1 Nitrospiria bacterium
GCCATCCGGTTGAAGGCCGCCATCAACACCCCGAGTTCATCCTTGCGCGATTCATCGAGCCGGGGCTGGAACCGTCCCTCGCCGATCCGTCGCGCCGCCTGCACCAATTCGCCGATCGGCTTGGTGACGCTTTTGGCCAGCGTGGAGGCCAGGAGCAGCCCGAGCAGCAACGCTCCGCCGCCGGTGATCAGGTCCCACTGTTTGATCCTGGCCAGCAGCGCCTGCTCGGCGTTCATCGACATCTCGATCCGGCCGAATCCCAGCAACCGCCCCCCCTGAAATATGGGGAAGGTCAGCAGCATATACGTGTTTCGCCCACGAGACAGGATCTGAGAGTCGATCTCATGCCGCTGATCGAACGCAATCGTGGCCGGATCGACCCGTTCGGCCGGTGGGAGGAGGCGCCCTTCATTCTCCGGCGGGTCGTCGATCACAACGCGGTTGTGCAGGTCGATGAAGAACAAATCATGCACCCCTTCGCCGCGGCTGTACATATCGAGCCGATCCTCATCTTCACTAAAGTGACGGATGTAGCTGCGGATTTCCTCCTTTTCCTCCTCCGACAGGTCATCCAGATTGGTGTACTCAGTGTCGACCAGCAGCGGGAATAAATTCAGCCGGACGGTTTTTCCGACCAGCTGGGCCCGTTGGCGGATCTGGTCGGTGACAATTTGCCGTTCTATTTGATAATTGAAGAGAAAAAACAAGCCGGTTGTTGTGACAAGCAGTAACAACATCACCCAGGCCACCCGCCACCGGTATGACCAGATCATCCTCATATTATTCATTGTATGCAATTCCACCTGGGGTTACAACAGACTAATTCCTTACTGCAAGCAATCTTGGTGCCATGATTTCCGCGATCGAGTCAACTCTCTTACAGTCTCCTTTGATTCAACGGGCGGTATCACCCGAAATGTGGGAAGGACAGCCCGAATCCAGGAATCCGAGATGGCGGAGCCCCTTCTTCATTCCAAAGGCAACGGATGGAATGTCGTCAATTTACATATTGGAATGCTCGCAAGATCCAGTCTGGCCCAAGCTTTGCAATATTTACAGCCATGCGCAAGTGGCCCCGGACTCTTCGCACCACAGCAGATGAGGGACAAGACGGACCGGTTGTGCAGTCGGAAGGCAGGGTGATGGGTTTGGAACGTGGAGCACGTTCGGAATTGTGGGCTTCGGCGACCGGAGCGGTTGGCGCACTCTGATGAGAACGAGCCGAACAGCCTGATGCGGGAGGCGGAATGATCAACATGCGCGAGCGTAACACCGTGATCGCCATCTATCGCACTCACGAATTGGCCACCGGCGCCGTCCGATCGGCGATCCGTTGCGGCATCGACCGGAGCCGGCTTTCCATGATCGCCAGGGACCATCTGGCAGGCGACCGCATGCCGATTGATGATCATCCCGACGGCTCGGTCAAGTCGTGGGGAAAATTGGGCGTCTTTGGGCCGGGTCTGTGGGGATTGGTCATGGGGTGGGCGTCAGTCTGGGTGCCTGGCGTCGGACCGTTGCTGATCGGCGGATGGATGGTGTCGTTGATGCTGGGCTCGTCGGACGCCGCGGCGATCTTCGGCCGCTTGACGCCGCTGGGCGTCGGGTTATATCGCGTTGGCGTTCCCAGGATGGGCATCTGCCGCTACGAGGAGGCGGTGCGTCGCGGACGGTATCTGCTTGTCATTCAGGGCAGTTCGGACGACGTCACGCAGGCGGGCCGGCTGTTGTCGGACACCCAGGCGGACGTCATTGCCTTGCATGCGCATCGTGATCCCGTGGCGCCGCAGTCCGCCGACGAACCTGAGGGGATGGAGGGGACGGGTCTGAACGGCCCCGTGCATCCCTCAACCACACCGACAGGAGGAGAACATGGCTATTCAAACCCGGTATCAGACCATCAGTGAAATCAGGAGCACCAATTCCATGCAGATCGACGGCGATACGGCCGTCATCGAGGTCGCCGATACGCTGCTCAAGGCGCACAAGACCGGCGCGCCCGTGGTCGACCGGCGGGGAGCCTGCGTCGGATTCATCAACGAGACGATCCTGCTCGACGCCTTGCTGGACGGGAAGAATCTGAAGACGCTCACCGCACGCGACGTCATGAGCCGTCCGACTACGGTCAAAGAGGACATGCCGATCGAATCGGCCATTCGGTTTATGGACGAGCATCATTTGCAGCAGTTGCCGGTGGTCAGGGATGGACGGCTGGTGGCGACGGTCACCCGCCACGATCTGCTGCGGGCGCTGCTTGATCTGGGGCTGGGGGTCGAGCAATAACGAAGAGGGCAAGGCCGCGGGGAACGCAGTCAACCGGAGCGTATAGCACGAACGAATGGAGGGTTGAGGGAATGACGGTACGACGATATCGCGTGACGGGGATTGTGATGGCGGCAATAATGCTGACGGCGTGTGCCCATACCAAGACGGAGGTCGCGGCCAAGAACGAAACGCCGCCCAGCCCTCCGGCCGCGGCCGCACCGGCGCCCGCTCCGGAGCCCGCGCCGCCACCGCCGGCGGCCATCGCGCCGGAGGCGCCGTCGTTCCAGGATGCCTACTTTGACTTCGATCAGTCGCTGATTCGGGAGGATGCGAAGCAGCCGCTCGAGCAGGACGCGGCGTTCTTAAAGAACCACCGGGATCTCAAGGTGACGATCGGCGGCTATTGCGATGAGCGGGGGACGAGCGAATACAACCTGGCGTTGGGCAACCGTCGTGCTGAGGCGGTCAAGCGTTATCTGGTCGCGCTGGGCGTCGAGCCGGCGCAAATGAAGACGATCAGCTACGGGAAGGAACGCCCCTTTTGCACCGAACACACGGAAGCCTGTTATCAAGAAAACCGGCGGGGCCATTTCCTGACCTCGGCGGACGGCATGTAACAGAACCAGCGCGTGCGGACGGAGCGCGTCGTGTCGGCAACGGACATCAGACATGAGAGCGACGCGGTCTCACACAGGAGCCCCTCAGCCGAACCCTCCGGCTGAGAACCAAGACGGCACGGCGGCCACACCCGGAACGGGCCGCCGTGTCGTCGGGCAACTGTGGAACGGCCCCCGCCTCGGAAGCAAGGGGGACGTATGAAGACCGAAACAGAAGCATTGGTCAACACGTCGCTGGTCAAGCAATGGGCCGCCTGGGGCCTGATCTGGCTGACCGTCTTTCCCCTCGTCGGGCTGCTCGTCTCGATTAAATTTCACAATCCCGATTTTCTGGGCGGCATGCCGTGGCTGACGTTCGGCCGGCTGCGGCCCGTGCACGTCAACGGCGTCATTTTCGGCGCCTTCTCGACCTGCTTCTTCGCCCTGCTCTACTACTTCGTCCCCCGCCTCTGCGGCGCGCGGCTGTACAAGGAGGAGTGGGGCCGCTGGCTGGTCTGGATCTGGAACCTCTTCATTGTGGCCGGCTCCCTCTCCTTCATGATGGGCTACAACCTGGGGTTCGAAGCCGACGAGTATCAGTGGCCGCTGAACATCCTGCGTTTTGTCGTCGTCCTGCTGATCGGCATCCAGGTGGTGGGCACCATTCTGCGCCGCACGGAAAAGCGGTTCTATGTGGCGATGTGGTACACGACCGCCGCGCTGATCTGGACGGTGCTTAACCTCATTCTTGGCAACGTCGTGCTGCCCTATTTCAAGACCTTCACCGGCGTCAACAGCGCCGCGCTGCACGGCCTCTACATCCATTACGTCGTCGGACTGTGGCTGACGCCGGCGGGGCTGGCCTTGATCTATTATTTCCTGCCGGTCAGCACGAAAAACCCCCTGTACAGTCACCGGCTGTCGCTGCTGGGTTTCTGGTCGCTGGCCCTCTTTTACCCGCTGGTGGGGATACATCATTATCTTTATAGCCCGATTCCGATGCACAACCAGCAGTTGGCGATCGTCATGAGCATGTTTCTGATCATTCCGGTCTGGGCCGTGACCGTCAATTTCTTCGGCACGATGAAAGGACGGTGGGGGGCCATTCTTGGCGGAGGCGGCGGGGACAACTATGCCGCCAAATTCTGCATTCTGGGTGCCATCTATTACTGGCTCGGCTGTTTTCAAGGCTCCACCGAAGCGCTCCAGCGCGTCCAGCAATTGACCCATTTCAACGATTTCGTCATCTCCCACTCCCATCTGACCGTCTTTGGTGCGATGGTGGTCTGGGCGATCGCCGGCCTCTATTACATCTGGCCGCGGGTGACGGGGCGCGAGTTATGGAGCAACAGGCTGGCGAGCTGGCACCTGTGGCTGACGATCACGGGCTTCAGCCTCATGGCCGCGGTCCTGACTGCGATGGGCTTTGTGCAGGGCTCGATGCTTGAGTACGGGGCCAATTTCGTCGACACGGTCAAGGAGCTCAAGCCCTGGTGGGCGGCGAGAAGCATTGCCGGGCTGACCATGGATATCGGCCTGCTGCTGATGCTGATCAACTTCTATCGCACGGCAAAGGAGGGGGTCGCGCTGGCCGAACCGCCATCCGACACGACCGTGTGGGAGCCGTCGTCGCGGGTCCGCAGGGGTGTCAGGGGCGGGTGGATTGAGCAACCCTCAACGGTCTTTCTCGCGGCCGGACTGGCGTTCTTCTTCCTGGCCATTTTCGTGCAGGGAATCATCCCCTGGCTGATGCCGGCCACACGGACCACGACCGTCACGGATGCGACGACGGGCAAGCCGATCCAGGTGGCCGATTACACGCCGCAGCAGCTGCGCGGGCGCGCGGTCTATATCCGGGAGGGCTGCTGGTACTGTCATTCCCAATATGTGCGTCCGGTCACGGGCGAGTCGCTGCGCTGGGGCCCGGTGTCGCAGGCGGGCGAGTACGCCTATGACCTGCCCCACCTGTTCGGCACCCGGCGGATCGGCCCCGATCTGACCCGTGTGGGCCTCAAATACAGCAGCGACTGGCACGTCGCCCACCACTGGAATCCGCGCCACGTCGTCCCCGATTCGATCATGCCCTCGTTCCCGTGGTTGTTCAATCCGGCCAAGGGAAACGCGCCGCCTGAAATGAACGAGGACGGCAAGGCGCTGGTCGCCTACCTTCAAAAGCTGGGCACCGGGATCGGCGACTGGCGGGAGACGTTCATTTCCACGCGTCTGGCTTCCGGCGCGTCGCTGACGATCGATTCCGATGTACGTGCGCAGTTGGTGCCCTTGGGCAAACAAGTCTACGAGCGGCGCTGCATCGGCTGCCACGGCGAGAAGGGGGACGGCAACGGGCCGTCCGCCGAGTTTCTCGATCCCAAGCCGCGTGACTTCACGAAGGGCATCTTCAAATTTCACTCCACGCCCGGCAAGGACGCGCTGCCCACCGACGCGGATCTCTTCATCACCGTGACCCACGGGTTATGGGGCACGGCGATGCCGACCTGGGCGGAGATTCCCGCTCGGGACCGGCTCGAGGTGATCCAGTACATCAAGACCTTCTCGGATCGGTGGCAGAAGAAGACGGTCGAACCGCCGATCGACGTGCCGGCCGAGCCTCAGGTGACCGAAGCGTCGATTGAGCGGGGCAAGGCGCTCTACCACGGCAAGGCGAACTGTTTTATCTGCCACGGACCGGGCGGGAAGGGCGACGGGGTGTTGGCGGCGAGTCTGAAGGATGAGTGGGGCCGCGCGGAGCGGCCGGCCGACTTCACGCTGCCGGCCGGCGTGCACGGGGGGGTCAAGCTGGGCCATGACAGCGTGCACATCTACAAGACGATCATGACCGGCGTGGGCGGCACGGCGATGCCGGTCTTCCAGACGCAGCTCACGCCCGATCAGGCGTGGGATCTCGCCCATTATGTCGAGTCGCTGCGCATCGAGGCCCACGCCGGCGAAATGGTTGCCGCGGGATTGAAGCCGACGGACCGTCGGGCGTCCCTGACCGCCCTCTGGGCCTCGCTGTCGAATGTGGCGCAGAAAGGCCGGCTCGGCGGCGACGTGATTCAGACGGAGCTGGCGAAGTTGAATCAGCCGCAGTTGAACGTGACAAGCGGGCCGCGGCTGACCGCGGCGGGAGGTTGATCATGAGCAAGCCCACCCGGACACCGGTCTTGAACAGATCGACGCCAGCGCCGCCGATGGGGCCGGAAGGCGCGCCTGACGATGGAAAGAGCCGCGATGAGGACGAGACCTATCTGTACGAGGCCGCCGGCATCCGCGAGCGTCACGGAGACATCCCCGTCTGGCTGGCGCTCGTTTCGATTGGCCTGCTGGCATGGGGCGTGTATTATATGATCCATTATTGGTGACGGCTGTGGCTCGTCTCGCGGGTGGAGCGGCCATGGCGTGGAATGGGCAGACAACACAGTGGGAGGAACAGCAGGGTGCGAAACTCGACACGGACATCGAACTGGGGGAAGTGGGGCAAGGCGTTAGTTGCAGTCGGCATCGGCATAATCACGGGCCTGTTCATGGGGGTTATCATCAAGGCGCCCACCGAAGCGTGGGCGTTGTTTCCGTTCGACCGCGGGACCGGGACGGCATCACAGGCGTCCGCGCCGCCGCCGACGGGGTTATCCGGCGTATTGGGCGACCAGCCGTTCGTCGCGGTGGCCGCGCGGGTGACCCCAGCCGTGGTCAATATTTCGACCACCCGCACCATCAAGAGCGGCGGCGACGAGAATTCTCAAGACGATTCCCAGGACAATTCCCAAGATAATTCCCAGGACAATTCCCAGGACAATTCCCAGGACGATCCGCAAGGCAATCAACAAGAAAATCCGATGGCGCCGTTTTTTAACGATCCCTTTTTCAGACGCTTTTTCGGCGACCGGGGTTTCGGCCCCATGCCGCCCCATGAGCGGAAGGAGCAGAGCCTGGGCTCCGGCGTCATCGTCGATCCCCGCGGCTACATCATCACCAACAACCACGTGATCGAGAAGGCCGATTCGATCAAGGTGGTGCTCAGCGACCGGCGCGAATTCAAGGGCAAGCTGATCGGGACCGATCCGAAAACCGACATCGCCGTGGTCAAGATCGACGGGCAGAATCTGCCGACCATTCCCTGGGGCGATTCGGACAAGCTCAGGGTGGGAGAGTATGTCCTGGCGGTGGGCAATCCGTTCGGCCTGAACCAGACCGTGACGATGGGGATCATCTCGGCGGTGGGTCGGGCCAACGTCGGCATCGCCGATTATGAGGATTTCATCCAGACCGACGCGGCGATCAATCCGGGCAATTCCGGCGGGGCGCTGGTCAACACCGCCGGGGAGTTGATCGGCGTCAACACGGCCATCCTCTCCCAGAGCGGCGGCTACATGGGGATCGGGTTCGCCGTGCCGAGCAAAATGGCCCGGTCGGTGATGGAGAGCCTGATCAAGACCGGCAAGGTCGTCCGGGGCTGGCTCGGAGTATCCATCCAGGAGGTGACGCCCGACCTGGCGAAGCAATTCGGCCTGGCCGAGGCGAAGGGCGCGCTGGTCTCTGACGTGCTGAAAGACACGCCGGCCGCACGCGCCGGGATGAAACGGGGTGATGTGATCATCAAGGTGAATGGCAAGCCGGTCGACGGCCCGGGCCACCTGCGCAATACCGTGGCGGAAACGGCGGTCGGCGGGAAAATGACCCTGACCATCGTCAGGGACGGCAAGGAGATGACCCTGCCGGTCATGATCGGCGAGCAGCCGAAGAATCTGGGCCAGCGGGAAGGCGGCGGGGAAGGGGGCGGGAAGCCGAGCACGGCGCTGGACGGCCTCGAGGTGAAGAACCTGACTCCGCAGCTCCGGCAGGAGCTCAACCTGCCCGAGGAGATCTCCGGCGTGGTCGTCAATAACGTGGCGTCCGGCAGTGAAGCGGAAGCGGCGGGGCTGCAGCGCGGCGACGTGATCATGGAGGTCGATCGCAAACCGGTCCACAACGTCCGTGACTATGAACAGGCGCTGTCGCAGCATAAAAAGAAGACGGGGCTGTTGTTGCTGATCAATCGCCAGGGGGGAACGCTCTTCATCATGATCGGCGGCTCCCAGTGAGGCGGCCGGCCATGCGGAAGGCGGAGAAGGCGCGTCGGCGCCTTCAGGGAGCAGTGTCATGCGCGGCGTGGTGTGTGCGGTGATGATGACAGGCCTGTTGATCGCGGCGGGAAGCCGTGCACGTGTGTGGGCGGCGACCGGTCCGGCCGCCGCGCCGACAGGAGGCGCCGATCCGGCGCTGGCGTTGAAGATCAACGACGCGCTCCGTGAAGACCATTACCTTGACTATCGGGACGTGCGGGCGGTTGCCAAAGACGGCAACGCGGTGTTGATGGGCACCGTGCTGACCGATTTTGAGAAGGCCCGCGCGGCGATGGTGGCAGGCGGGGTGCCGGGCGTCAGGGGAGTGACGAATCGGATTGTCGTGGTTCAGGGCGGGGAGCCGGCCATCAATGAGAGCGACCTGGCGCGGCGGGTGCGCGAAGGGTTGGCGTGGGATCCGACAATCCACATCACGGATCTGGCCATCGAGACCCTGCTGACGGACACGATCGTGCTCCATGGCATCGTTTCATCGACAGCACTCAAGGCGCGCATCGGCACGGAGGCGTCGTCGGTCAAGGGGGTCGGACGCGTGGTCAATGATCTTCACGTGGAGCCGGTCGTGTGACCCCCCCCCGCCGGGAGCGCTCCACCGGACCGGGGACGGCCCGGGAGCGGTAGCGCGTCCGTTCCCGGCACATCCAGGTTCCAACGTTGAAAGACGGGGCGTTCAGTATGCCGACACTGGTATCGACAATGAACCGGAGAGATAAACCTCAGCCCCCCTCAGGCTGAGGCGCCGGCGGCGCGGTGGCCTCCACCCGGAACGGGCCGCCGTGCCGTCGGCATACCCCTTGGCGGTCACCCGGCCGCCGGGCGGGCATCGCCGGCATATGATAGGACTCAACGATCGATGCGGCGGTGCTTGGCATGCAGGTCGTGTCGATGATTCGTCGCGGACTGTGCGGAAGACGATCAGCGGACGCGAGGGGATACTCTCCAGAGCCTGATGAGCCGTGATGTCGCCTGATCAGGGGGCCGTGGCTGAGGCCTCGTCATCCCCCCATTGCAGCCTTGATATAACTGTCGATCTTCTCGCGATACAAGGGATGGAGGTCGATGAACGTCAGTCCCAGGCCCATGCCTTCATGCACGTACACCACCTTGGCCCTGACCGTGATGAACAGCTCATCGGACTCTTGGAGTTTGAATCGAAGCGACACCACGGATCCCGCGGGAAACGAATGGACGGTTTCGAGATACAATCCGCCGACACTGAGGTCCGTGCACCGTTGATGACCGATGCCGAGCACCTCGACCTCTTGAATGAAGGACACCCGCTTAAACTGGCGGTTGTCCGAGGATGATGGAGGCGTCATCGATGTTGTCTAGGCAGGTCGACGGTTTCGTTGTCGGAAATGTGTCACGGCGCTGTTCTATCGCGAAAAGGATGGAGAGCCCTGCGCATCACATGGCCGCCATCCCGTGAATCACAAACAAAAGCCGCGGGACCTGACCCCTCCGCGGTCACGCCCATACGGTTTAATGCGTGATGGTATGCCAAAATTGCTAAAAAATCAATGCTCTATTTTCATGATCCTGTATGGCGCCCATCCCCTCACACCCCAGTGTATCACAGCGAATCCTGCAGAGACGGCAGTCGATCGCGATGCATCTATGGCATGCCAGCCCGTCGACTCGCAAGTTGATTTCGCCCCTTGCAAATGGTAAAGATATCAGCGTCGGTTGGAATGGCATCACATGGCATTTGGGGATGTGGGAAGGCTCAGCGGTAGAGCGGTATTGAAACGCTCCGGCTGTAGCCGTCGCTAGAAGGCGATGCAGGACAGTTGGTTCGTCTGTTGATTCGTTCTTTTCAGGTACTTGGACGCGGGAATAGCTCAGCGGTAGAGCATCGCCTTGCCAAGGCGGGGGTCGCGGGTTCAAATCCCGTTTCCCGCTCCAAATTTTTCAAGGACTTACGAAGTCCGACTACTTCTGGAATTCCCTTCGGGGACCACCCCGCGACCACCAGCGCGACGCCCTCCATGATCATTCATATCACCTCACCATGATGGAAATTGGGATGAAACAATTCTTCCATCGACCTCCATCGCTCTTGATCGCCCTTCACCTCCTCTCATCGCGAAACGGGACAAGGCGAGGGTCGGAGGTTTCATGTCCATCATCAACACAAGAAATTCCAAAACTTATGGAACCTGCGAGCCTCGCCGTGCAAGGCGAGGGTCAGGAGTTCGAATCCGGTGTGTTGTACTACTCTTTCAATGATTGAAAATCGGTGTGAGATTCCCAGCATCGGAAAAATTTTCTCCCTCGATAGGTTGCCGCTGTCATGGGGTGTAGTAGGCCCGAGTACCGGCATACTTTAGGCATACCTGGCACGTTGGGGCCGCTCCTGTGGTCATGATCTGTTTTACGGTTTCATATCCTTTAGAAATACCCGTAGATTTCTGAATTTGATGAAGACGCGTTCCCCCTTCTGAAATATCAGCTCCCGGTACCGCTCTCTAGACAGCTCGGCCTCAATCCGTCCGCCGCCGTCCTGCCGGAGCAATTCCAGCCGGACGACCGGTCCGACCGAGCGGATATTCTCAACCGTGGCTGCGATTGCGGCCGGGTCTCGAGCCGTCCGATCCACTTCGATGTCATGCGGTCGCACATAGCCCACGGCTGGCGCATCGGTTACCTCGGCATGTTCCGGCGCGTCCAGCTCAACGGCGCCGATTCGCGCGCGTCCGCCGTGAACGCGCCCGTGAAACAGATTGACACTGCCGAGAAAATGATAGACAAACGGATTGACGGGCTGCTCGTAGACCTCCTCGGCGGTGCCCACCTGCTCGATTCGGCCCGCGTTCATGACCACCACGCGGTCGGCCACCTCCAGCGCTTCCTCCTGATCGTGGGTCACGAAGACGCTGGTGACGTGCAGGTCATCGTGCAACCGACGCAGCCATCGGCGAAGTTCCAACCGCACCTTGGCATCCAGGGCGCCGAACGGTTCGTCCAGTAGCAGCACTTTCGGTTCGACCGCCAGCGCCCGGGCCAGCGCCACGCGCTGGCGCTGACCTCCGGACAATTGGGACGGGTAGTGGCGGGCCAGCCAGTCAAGCTGGACCAACTGCAACAGCGCATGCACTTTTTCATCAATCTCCGCCCGCGACAGACGCAGGTGACGCGGTCTCACCCGCAACCCGAACGCGATATTTTCAAAGACCGTCAGATGACGAAACAACGCATAGTGCTGGAAGACAAACCCCACCTGCCGGTCGCGCGCGGTCCGAGCTGTAGCATCCTCCCCATGAAAAAGAATCGATCCGTGATCCGGGAGTTCCAGTCCGGCAATGATCCGCAGGAGAGAGGTTTTCCCCGAGCCGGATGGGCCGAGCAGCGCGACCAGTTCACCCGTCGGGATCTTGAGACTGACGTCGTCCAGCGCGAGAAAATTGCCGAAGCGCTTCGTGATGCCGTCGATTTCGATGCTCACGGGAGAGGTCCCTCTCCGGCCGTTCGTGTGGCGCTCTCCCGCTGCTGGAGAGCTTTCCACTCGACCACACTCTTCAACACTAGGGTTAGCAGGGCCAGCAGGGCCAGCAGGGAGGCCACGGCGAACGCCGCGGCAAAGTCGTATTCATTATAGAGAATCTCCACGTGCAGCGGAAGGGTATTGGTCAGCCCCCGGATATGGCCCGAGACAACCGAGACGGCTCCGAACTCTCCCATGGCCCGTGCGTTACACAAGATCACACCATACAACAGGCCCCATTTGATATTCGGAAGGGTCACGCGCCGGAAGATTTGGAAACCGGACGCTCCGAGCACCATGGCGGCCTCTTCCTCTTCGGTTCCTTGTTCCTGCATGAGCGGGATGAGTTCTCGGGCGACAAACGGCACGGTCACAAATATCGTGGCCAGCACCAGGCCGGGCACGGCGAAGAGGAGTTTGATGTCATGCGCCGCCAGCCAGGGGCCGAGCCATCCCTGCAGGCCGAACAACAAGACGTAAATCAGTCCGGAAATGACCGGGGAGACGGCAAACGGCAGATCGATCAGGGTGATGAGAAGCTGTTTGCCGGTAAACTCGAACTTGGCGATCGCCCACGCCGCCGCGAGGCCGAACAGAAGATTCAATGGCACGGCGATGCCGGCCGTCAGCAGCGTGAGCCGAATGGCCGATAGGGCGTCGGGTTCCGTCAGCGCCGACACGTAGGCCGACAGCCCTTTGCTCAAGGCTTCGGTAAAGACGGCGGCCAGCGGCACAAAGAGAAGCAGCCCCACAAACAATAAGGCCGTTGCGATGAGCGCCCAGCGTACGGCGGCCGGTTCGTTGTGAACGCGGTCAGCCATCCAACAGCTCAGCAGTGTCGTCCAGCCCGTAACTCTTTCTGCTCCAGTATTGCAGCAGATTGATGAGCAAGAGCAGCACAAAGGACGCCACCAGCATGACGACGGCGATCGCCGTCGCCCCGGCGTAATCATATTGCTCCAGCTTGGTCATGATCAGCAGGGGAGTGATTTCAGATACCATCGGTCTGTTGCCGGCGATGAAGATGACGGAGCCGTACTCGCCCACGGCCCTGGCGAAGGCCAGTGAAAAGCCTGTCAGCAGCGCGGGCCAGAGTGTGGGCAGGATGACGCGGGTGACGGTTTGCCACCAGGTGGCGCCCAGGCTCGCGGCGGCCTCCTCCAACTCCGCCTCCACGTCCTCCAAAACGGGTTGGACGGTGCGCACCACGAACGGCAGACCGATAAACGTCAGCGCCACCACGACGCCGAACGGCGTGAAGGCCACTTTAATTCCAAGCGGCTCAAGATATTGGCCGATCCACCCGTGAGCCGAGTAAACCGCGGTCAGGGCGATGCCCGCCACCGCGGTCGGCAACGCGAACGGCAGATCGACCACCGCGTCCACCAGACGCCGGCCTGGAAAGCGGTAGCGCACCAAGACCCAGGCGACCAGCAGACCGAAGAGTGCATTGATCGATGCGCTGATCAATGACGCTCCGAAGGTCAGCCGGTACGATGCCAGGACGCGCGGAGCCGTGACGGTATTCCAGAATTGGCTCCACGTCAGCGTGGCGCTCTTCAAGAAGATACAGGACAGCGGGATCAGCACGATCAGGCTTAAGTAGAGCAGGGTGAACCCCATTGCCAGGCCGAAGCCGGGCAGGATGCTTCGTGGTCGCACGATCATGGTGGTTGATCCTTCATTTGGGCAGATAAATCTGATCGAAGACCCCACCATCTTCGAAGTGCGTCTTCTGCGCTTTTTGCCATCCCCCGAACAGCTCGTCGATGGTGAAGAGATTCACCTTCGGAAAAGTCTTGGCGTATTTCGCCGCCACCGATTCCAACCGGGGCCGGTAGTAATGCCTGGCCGCGATTTCCTGCCCTTCCGGGGAGTAGAGATAGTTCAGGTAGGCTTGGGCCACGTCGCGGGTCCGGTGTTTGTCGACGACTTTATCGACAATCGTCACCGGCGGTTCAGCCAGAATGCTGAGCGAGGGGACAACGATTTCGACCTTCTCAGGCCCCAGCTCCTTGACGGCCAGAAACGCCTCGTTCTCCCAGGCCAGCAACACATCGCCGATGCCGCGCTCGACAAACGTGGTGGTGGCGCCGCGGGCGCCGGAATCCAGGACCGGAACGTTCTTATACAGCCGGGCCACAAAGGCTTTCGCTTTTGTCTCGTCGTTCCCGTATTTTTTCAGCGCATAGCCCCAGGCCGCCAGATAGTTCCAGCGCGCGCCGCCGGAGGTTTTCGGGTTGGGCGTGATCACCGCCATGCCGGGTTTCACGAGGTCGTCCCAATCCTTGATGGCTTTGGGATTACCCTTGCGCACCAGAAAGACAATGGTCGAGGTGTAGGGCGCGCTGTTCTTCGGCAGACGCGATTGCCAGTTTGTGGGGAGCAACCCGGCCTTTTCGGAGATCGCGTCAATATCATAGGCGAGCGCGAGCGTCACCACGTCCGCCTCCAGGCCGTCGATCACGGCCCGGGCCTGTTTGCCCGACCCCCCATGAGATTGCCTGATGGAGACGGTGTCATGGGTCTTCGCCTGCCAGTATTTGGCAAAGGCGGTGTTGTAATCCTGATAGAGCTCCCGCGTCGGATCGTAGGAGACATTCAGCAGGGTAAGCTCATTGGCCGCTGCCGGGAAGGCGCACCCGGCGATGGCGACGAGGAACGTGAGAATACGGCAGAGTGATTTCAATGACATTGGTTTGCCTCCGGTCGGTGAGGACGCCCCGACTGGAGCGTCCTCACCGATGTGTGTGCAAAGCATGACCGTCGATCGATTCGATTTTCCCTTAAAACTTCACCAGGATATCCGCCTGCAGGCGATTGACGTCCCCGCAACCGTTCGTGTTGGTGCCGCCGCAGACGGAGGCCGCAGTGGTGACGGGCGTAATTGACTTGGTCATGAAGTATTTGAGCTTGATCTGGGCATACTTGGTGAAGTTATAGGCCCCCCAGACAATGTGCCCCCGGCGCGCCGTCCCGCCGCTGCCGCCAAAATCCGAATCGGTTAGATCGGCCAGCGTGGCGTCGGTCTGCAGGAGCTTGTAAAAGTAGGCGACCTCCCACGTGTTGGCCTCCGCCGCCTTGCCCACGATCGCTCCGAGTTGGTAGCCCTCGTTGCCGGTTGCCTTTCCCGAGGCCATTCCTGTTGTGGTCGTATTGGCCAGGTTGCGGACATAATCGCCCATGAGTGCGATCGGGATGGGACCGGCCTGCACATTAACCAGTGCCGTGGAATCCAGCACCCGGTAATTGTTCAGGAGGGTGCCCGCCGGTGGATTGGTCCCTGCCGACCGCGTGTTGCCCTGCTGGACGTAGCCGCCCAATGGGTTGCTATCCCGTCCGCTGGCATTGATGGACTCATAGAAGGCCGCGGCCAGGGTGGTCTTGACCTGCGATGTCGGCTCCACGCTGATTCCGCCCTGCTCTCCCAGCATCCACGGATCGTGGTTGTTCGTCCCCAATTCGTTCAAGACGAACTGGCCAGCGTTGAAGAACAGATTTACATGTTCGGCCGGGCTGCCCTTGAAGCTTTCAGAGAACCCTTCGGGGTTGACATCCTCATCCCAGACCACGTTCCCGGAATAGACGACAAAGAAGGGATTGGGCAGCTTGCCCGCGGTCACCTTTAGCCATTTGGTTTGGGAACCCTGCCAGCTTAGATAAGCCTGGTCGATCCAGAGGGCTTTACCCGTAAAGAGAGCCGTCTCGGTCTGATTGGTGCCGGTCTGCTGACCGGTCCCGCTGGCAAGCCGGACACCCACGGCAACGTCCCCCAACTTCAGCTCGGTGGCCAAGCGCAGCCGGAAACGCAGCCGGTTCTGATTCACGCCGTTGTTGTACGCTCCATTCGCATTGTTATCGTCAAAGAATTGCGAATCGCGGATCCGCAGATCACCGGAGAAGGTGATCCAGTCAACCCACGAAGAGAACACGGTGTCTTGAACCGTCGCCGCATCCTCCTTGGTGATGACGCCTTTCTCGACCAACATCTGCTTTAACGGCTTACTTTCATCGGCGGATGCGAAGGTGAACGGCA
>DATJYI010000168.1:0-2045 GCA_035499635.1 Nitrospiria bacterium
GGACCAACGTCTTCCAGGTCCCGGGCAAGCGCACGACCGGGACCAAGGCGCAGAAATACGCGATCACCGGCCCGGGCTGGTCGGGAACGCTGCCGAAGGGCGTTACCGAGTACAAGTCACCGACCGGCATGGTCTGGATACTGGGCCGCATCTACAGCACCGGCACGCCTGCGGACTACAAGGCCGTGCACGCGCTGCAGGATCAGGTCTCTGCGGTGCCGCTGTCGGCGTATGGCAAGCCCTATAAACCCGAGCCCGGCAAGGTCGATCCGGCGATCGACATGAAGACGGCCGTGCGGGATCAGGTCAACGCCATGGATGCCGCGGCGTACTTCAAGCTCTTCGCCGAGCTTCTCAAGACCAATCCGCCGGCGTCCGAGGACGCGCCGATGGTGGCGAAGCTTGCCAAGATCGGCATCGTGCCCGGGCAGGACTTCGACGCGGCCAAGCTGGAGCCTGCGGTCGCCAAAGGGATCTCCGGCGCGCCCAAGCCGGCACAGGACCTGATCAATGGCTGGCTTAAGGCGGGCATCGCCGCCGGCGACTTCAAGCTGGAGAACGGCTGGGCCTTCTCCACGAAGGTGGGCGTCTACGGCACGAGCTATCTGCAGCGCGCACTCGTCACCGCGATCGGCCTAGGCGCCAACCGGCCGCAGGACGCGATCTATCCCACGTCCACCGGCCCCGACTTGCTCAAGAAGTACAGCGGCGCAAAGAAGTACGTCATGCACTTCGACAAGGGCCAGCTGCCTCCGGTCGAGGGCTTCTGGTCGCTGACCATGTACAACGCCCAGTATTTCTTCGTGGACAACCCGCTCAACCGCTACACACTCAGCCAGCGCGACAAGCTCAAGGCCAACGCCGACGGGTCAGTCGATCTGTTCATCCAGAATGAATCCCCCGGCAAGGACAAGGAATCGAACTGGCTGCCGGCGCCGAAGGACGATTTCATCCTGATGCTGCGCATGTACTGGCCGAAGGAAAAGTCGCCCTCGATCCTGGACGGCACCTGGAAAATCCCCGAAGTAAAGGAAGCGTCGTAAACTCGCCCGGCCCTCGCGCCGCGCACGCTGGAAAATAATTGAATTCCGGGGACACCATACACAACTCTTGACTGCATTCCTCTAAAGGTATAACGTCCGGTCATGGCTGGCCAGGGCCGTGATCCCAGGCATCCCCCATCATATTACCCGCGGGGTAACCGGCGTCAGGAGACCTTTTTCTCCGATGACGATTACCGGAGCTGCCTCGAACTCCTCAAGGGGTCAAGTTGACCCCTTGATGACCCCTCGATGGGAGACAAATAGAAGATATAGCGCCTGCATTGAATCTGATTAAATAGCGATGATGCTTACTCGAAAAATGATGATCGGTTTTGCTATTGTATTGACGGGCCTGACTTTATTCAGCACCACCGCCGATCCCTTTCCCACGCTTGTCGCGGCGGTTTTGGTCATGACAGGAGCCTATGTTATATGGAAGGGGAGAAACCCGAGAATTAAAAAAAGAAAAGGGAAGAGGCTGCTTATCTAAAAACAATCGTCGGTTCTTAAGATCAATCGTCCGCGTGAACTGAACCGATGGCCCAGCTCCCCTCCGGCTTCGAGCGCGGTGGGAGCGGTGAGTGAAGAGGGGGCGGGCGAAGCAGGGGAGCATGGCGAAGTGGAGGTTCCTGTGACCGTGGGCGAAGTCTAAATGAGAACGAATCGGCTGGAGGCGTTCAGCGATGCTGTCATCGCCGTCATCATCACCATCATGGTGTTGGAGATGAAAGTCCCCCACGGCGTGGACACGACGGTCCTGGTGCCGGTCATCCCGGTATTCCTGAGCTATGTCCTGAGCTATGTCTACCTCGGTATTTATTGGAACAACCATCACCACATGCTGCATTTGTGTCCAAAGGTCACGGGGCCGATTCTGTGGGCCAATTTGCATCTCTTGTTCTGGCTGTCTCTGATCCCGTTCTCGACTGGCTGGATGGGGGAGAACCACTTCGCCTCCGCACCGGCAGCGCTCTACGGATTCGTGCTCCTGATGGCGGCGAT